>JACMPS010000023.1 GCA_014377395.1 Chthonomonadaceae bacterium | reverse complement strand
CGTAAACGCAGGAGAGAGAGCGTTTCGATCACTGCCTTCGACGCCCGCTAAATCCGTTCCGTTGTCTAACCCCTCCCCGATAATCACCATTGAATCATTGACGCCGTGCATTTTCTCCGTGAAGAGTTTCCATTGCTCTTCCTGAGCGGAAAGGGCGTGAAGCAAGGGGTGTTCATGGGTTGGATCAAGGCAAACATCCTCAAAAGGATTTCCCTCCGTGATCAGAGTTGTCGCGGAGAGTTCACGCAAAAACGCCGCCATTGAAAGAGAGAAGCTACTCATCCAACCCGAAGGCAAGCACATCGCAGGATAAGCCGAATGACTGTAAGGATAATCTTCTATGGTCGCATTATTGTCTTCCAGTTTTGTGCCGTCCGCTCGTTTGATCAGCCAGTCGGGGTGATCGGCAACGGCTTTCGAGTCACGACTGACGCGGTTTGGAGCGAGCCACAACCCGAAATTCAGTTTCGCTTCCCGTACTTTCAGCGAGAACATAGAGAGACCGTCCGGGTACGCGACGCGATCCGTCACCCAATCGCCGTAGCCGCCGCGCTCTCCCGTGAGCGTTGTCTGCCACCCTTTGCCCACCACAAAAGTCTGGATGCCGAGTTCCGCTGCCACCGGAATCTGTGCTTCGTTTTCCTGCGCGGTGTTCGGCTTTTCGTGAAATCCGGTCAGCAGGTAGGTCAGGGGTAACGCGCCAGGTTTCCCCTTCACGACATATTGTCCGAGATAGAGTTGATACAGCCATTCCCCGGTTTGCTCGGAGCCAGTGTAAGGACAGATGAGAGAGTGTGGAAGTTCGGTGCGAATGTCGGGCTTGACAAGAAGACCGGGCGAAGCCTGTGCGATAATCTCTTCGCCGCTCGTGAAGGCACTGCTCGAACGCGACAGCACCGTTGTCATCACGCCCTGACGCTTGCCGGAATTAAGGTTCGCTAGTCCTGCTGAGTGTGCAGAAGTGTATCTGAGTGACTTTTCTTTTGCAGGGATGAACGAAGGTTTCCAGCGTTCATAGATCACTTTGTCAACCAGAAACCGGGTCGGGCGGTGACTGACGAGATAAATCCATTTCGCCATTGTCGGTTCGCCCCCCGCATGAATCTGATAGTTCACCTCTAATTCAAAGCCCTGAAATTGCTTTTCGCCGGAAAGAGTGATCGAGAGAATCAGGCTGTTGTCCTGCCCGACATTGACGGTGTGAATCATGTACCGCCAGTTTTGTTTCAGATCGAGATTGGTAGGGGAAGTTCCCTGCTCGGCGATGCCCACAAACCGGGCTTCCGGCAAACTCGCCTGTAGGTTCTTGTTATGAATAGCGATTACATGACTACCGGAGGAGAGATCGAACTGGTTGGAACCTCGTAACATGGATTCCGCTCCGGAGACCTTTTCACCGTCAACATACACCTCACCACCATCTATAAAAGGCTCGATCAGCACAAGCGCGTAAGCGCGGTCGGGTCGCATCCGGTCTTTGGGAATTTGCACACGATACCAGGTTTCACCGTCTGTTTTGGGGTCTTTGTAGTCGGTTTGGGTCCAATCCTTATCCTCAAAAGTCGTGGAATTCCAGTTGTCGGCGGGCTTCTTCTGCGTGGCTTTCCACCCAGTCAAGAGTTGTGGGGTTTCACGCAGAGGAGCGACAAAGGAGATTTCCGCTTCGGAACCGAGCGTTGAAACCAGTTCGGATTTGTTTTTGAGGTTGCGAAAACGGAGGGTTTTCAGGGAACCCACCTTGGCGTCGTAACCGATGACGCGCTCGATTTCGCCATTAGTGAGCGTCCAGGTCTTTTTCTTTTGATCGAACTTGATTTGTGGCTTTTTCTTGATGTCGAAGTAGTCGGCGCGATAGGTTGCCCCCGCTGCAAGGGGCAGAAGCAAAAGGAGGAACAGGAAAGAGCGTGATACGCTGAAATTTCGCATTTTCTGTACTCGAACGTGTGTCGGACTTCGGGGGACTGACCTCACTGGAATTTGGGAATATCGTCAGGCTACATTATACCCTGTCCCCGTGATCGCCTTTCCTCCAGGAGTTGAGAACTCCCGGCAGAGAGGTCAGTAAGTAGAGTTTCTTTATCTCAGAGTTTGGTTGGGGTGATGTTTCTCACCCAACTCAGCAAGAAACGCCCGGTAGTCCCCTTCGACAATGTGTTCATGAGGAATGACAATCGCACTCGTCGCACCTGTCATTAAAAAAGTGTGCTGTCCTTCCGTCTCAATGCTCTCCAACCCTGCCCATGCGATTTTGCCCTCAAAAATCTCCGACTTCATTGAAATGCCGTCCCGCTCAATCTCGATCTCGCGCCAACCCGTAATGAGTTTTGTGTTTTCTTCCGATTTGAGGCGGCGAATACCTCGCCTGAAAAAAGAGCGAAAGTAGGTAGGGTAGCCAAAAGCAACGGTTCCCGACAATAGGGCATAAAAAATCAAACTGAAAAATGGCGTTCCAAAAAAGATAACCCGGCAGGTGTCCAAAAGCAAAACGAGAAGACAAAGGGCAGTTCCTCCCACCTGTTGACGGCGCATTGATCTACGAAGATTCGGAGAATGACGACAGAGGAAATCGCAGAGGGCAAGCTAGTCTCTGAGTTCGGCGTTATATTTCAGGCGCATGGGGGTGTCTCCTCAGTGGCGATGGAGGCGCGAAGCAGAGTTTGTGGCGCAGGGTCGGGCGTTTCGGTGGCGGGGCGCAACAGTGCTTCTGAGAGATTGGATTCTGAGGGACGTAAAAGCATGTCTCTCTGTGCCTCTCTTGAGATGCGGGAGGTCACGGAGTCAAGGGTAAGTCGAGCTTGCTCTTTGATCTGCGGTAGATTTTTCTGGAGGATAATCGTTCCCAGAATGCCGTTTCGCGTCGGGCTGAGGTGAGCGAGTTGTTGGAGAAGGGGCAGGTCGTTGCTATCGCCTATGTCCTCCAGCATCCTAAGAAAGATAATGGCAAGGGTTGCGTCCGGCTCTCCCACCGTTCTGAAAAGTCGCTGTCGGGAGTGACGCGACATCAAATACCCGCGTTCTCCGATTTGAGGCAGTTGTTTGAGCAAGGCTTGACGCACCAGAAGCGAAGGTTCGCGCTGAGCGGTCTCGTAAAAACGACACAGCCAATCCATTTGCTCACACGCGATTCGAGGCACAAACTCGGCACCCATTGCTTTTAGTTCGCGCTGTGTTTTTACTGTGTTACGAGTCACGAGGGCAATCATCAATCCCGTTACACCGAGGATTGCCAGAGCGATCATAAGAGTGATGCCATCTATAGCACCCGCAAAAAACACTACTACAATCATGGCTAACAGAAACGGCAACCCGCAAAGTGCGGTCATCATCGCCTTGAAAGGCAGAGTCCGCTCTAACTTCGAGAATTTACGGAAAGCCTTTTCGACTTCCTCAGAGGGTAACGGAGGCAGTATTTCTTGAGTTTGATCGGGCACATCGTTCATCTGTGTTCACCTCTGTGCCTCAGTATACCCCTTTGCGGTGCCACCCCTTCTCTAAAGCAAAAAAGCGAATTTTACCACCCGCTACGCGAGAGAAAGGGAGGCACAGAGAAATGCAGAAAGAAGCGGGGAAGACCTCACACAAAGACACAAACACGCAGAGAGAAATACAATGCGAAGAGAGCATTTATATCTATCCCACTCTCCCAGATTTGGGGGTAGGGCTAACCCGGTGGGTTCGGGGCAACACTTACCCCCCTTTCCTCTTCGCAAACGTCGGCGCGAAAAGCGAAACCGCAATTCCGAAAGCGATGAGAAGTCCGCCCCACAGACTGCGCGGCGAAAGCGTATCGTGATTGAAATAGACTCCGGCAAAGGGCCCGAACATCGGTTGAAGCAAAATGAAGACGGCAAGAAGGGAAACGGGGAACTTCGTCAGGTTGCGATACCACACCCCGAAACAAAACACGGTACAGGCAAAACTGAGATAGAGCAGGCCGCCCATTGCGCCGAGAGTTGGCAGTACGGGGTGATGCAGAGTCTCCCACAGCGCAAAGGGTGCCAGAAACGCAGACCCAATGAGCAACTCCATGCCGAGCGTAAACGCCCAGGGATACCGCCCCACAAGGTGCTTTCCCACGATACTGCCGCCGCACTCAATCGCCAACCCGACCAGAGCGATCAGGCTTCCCGTCGCCTGTCCCGCGATCAAACCGACCCCGATGATCCCCACGATCATGCCGATCCACTGCCCGCGTGTCATGCGCTCTTTAAGGAAAAGCACGGCGAACAACGAAATCAGCAACGGTTCGCAAGCGTTGAGCAGACTCGCATCGGAGGCTTTTGTGGTTTTCAAGCCTGTGTAGTAGAGGCTGTATGTCAGAAAAATTCCGAAAAAGCCAACCGAGAGAAAGCCGAGAATGTCCCGTCGCTCGACTTTCGGAAGTCCTTTTTGACTGACGCCTGCGTAGAGCATCAGAATGAGTCCTGCCGGAAAGAAACGCCAGAACGCGAGCGAAAAAGCACCGAACGAAGTCAGTGCCGCCTTTGCCGCCACGCTTGCCCCTGCCCAGAGCAGGTTGATGATGATCATCTCAAAGATAAGAAGCGGGGTCGGGTGAAGAGACGGCACGTCGAGAGTAGAGCGGTCTTCCGTCTCGCTCTGGAGGGGCGGGGTCAGTGAAGACAGGGGCGGCGGGGTGAAATCAGCACTCATGTGGCGGGCGTCGCCCCATAAAAAGGTAGCCCGGTGACAATCAAAGTCACCCCGGCTTCGGTTTTAAGTTGTGTGCCGGGAGCGCGGTGTTCGTGACGGACAAAGCCCAGTGCTATCGGGTGATTTCCGAGCGCAGGCGACTCGGCAACGACGCTCGTGATGCGTCCCGTTTCCTTTGCGTCTTCGTCAGTGGTGAAAAGTTTGTCTTCTTTTTCGGGCAAAACGTTGCCCTTCACGATCAAGCCCGTGAGAGCGCGGTTTGTGTGTCCCCGACTGTCAATGCGAGCGATAATTTCCTGCCCGACATAACACCCTTTCGTGAAACTGAAATGCGTTTCGCCGAGGTTGGCTTCCAAAGGAATCACGCGCTCATCGAGTTCGTTGCCCCACTTCGGAATGCCCGCTTCTACGCGCCACGCCTCACGCTCATTCTCGGAGGTGAAACGTACATCTGCTTGATCTTCCACGGAACTAAGTAATTCGCCGACAGGAATTGGTGGATTGAGAGACCTATCGAAAAGGGTGATTGATTCGCTTCCCTCACCTCCGTAGTCGCTTAGGGGAAAGTTCCTCGTCTCTGTTGTGCCGGAAGCCGGAGAGAAATCTTCATGAAAAGAAGAGGGCAAACCTAAGTAAACCCGACTTGAAACCCAGCGTGAAACGTCTTCCAGTTCTACGTCTTCCATAATCAGAAAACGATCCAGTATCTCATAAATCTTCTGTGTTTGCGGCAGGGGGATTTCCATGAGCAACGTGTCTTCGCCGAACGGAAACAGCGTGATGTTTGCAAGGAGATGCCCGGTTGCGTTCAGGATGCAGGCTCTGAGACGGTTTGTCTCATTGTTTTGCAGACGCCGAACATCGTTGCTGACCATGCCCTGCAACCACGAAAATCGGTCTTTTCCCCGAATAAGAAGGTAGCCCGATTCATGGCGAGAGAAGACGGCTCCTGATTTACGATCTATTTTCTGTTGATCTGTCATAATCCTGCTTACGTCTCTCGATTGCCGTTCGTTTTCGCTTCTCCCAGAAGAAATTTTTGCTTTCAGGTAGTTCGGTGAACAACGGTTGCGGAGGCTTGTGCAAGAGGCTTGATCACGATTTCGTCAATGTTGACGTGAAGAGGACGGGTGGCGGCCCACACAATCGCATCGGCAACATCTTCTGCGGAAAGGGGCGTCAGTCCGGCATAAACTTTCGCGG
>JACMPS010000265.1 GCA_014377395.1 Chthonomonadaceae bacterium | reverse complement strand
GACATGAAGTTCGAGAGCGAAGAACCGAACGACAAAAAATACATCGAAAGCATTCTCTTCCCTGAGAAAGCCGCCGCCGAAGCGAACAAGTAAATTTTGGCTCCCTCCCCTTGTGCAAGGGGAAGGCTGGGGTGGGGTTCGAGTTTGCCGCAGAAAAATGACAAGATCATATTTGCCATAACACATTTACCGCAGGAATAAATTCCGCGCTAGTAGTCTAACTCGGTAGAACGCATGGGTCTTTAGATCGTATAACGCAGGAATAAATTCCGCGCTCGGAGGCGTGCCGCCCCGTGTCCTTCGGACACCTCATTTGTAGTTCTCCGAATTTCCGCCCAAATGTTCTACCGAGTTAGACTAGTAGTGGCGAGTACGCCCCGTGTCCTTCGGACACAATGCTCGTCTACTCTTTTGCTCTAAACAGAGAATTTCACAGCACGTTTTAATAGTCCTGTGAAATAAGAATGTAACTTTGCCTTGCCAACTGCCTTGAGAAAACATCATGATTGATACCGCAAACCCGAATACCGTCCTTGTGCGCCAGAGGAAACTGCCGATAGGTCTGCTGATCCCGGCAGTTCTCGCCGTCGCGCTGATCGTCTGGCTTTACCTCAGTACCTTTCAATGGTGGTGGCACGAGTGGACGGCTCCCGGTAGTTTTTATGCACACGCGATTTTCGTTCCGTTTTTCGTTGTCGTGATGGTCTGGCGAAACCGCGAACGACTCACTTCACAAACCTGGAAACCGTCGTGGGCGGGCGTTCCCCTTGTCCTCATTGCGATGGCACTTTTGATGATGGCGCAACGAAGCGATGTCACGACGATCAAATCGCTCTCGTTTATGTTTTTGATGTTCGGTATCGTTCTCGGAACGTGCGGCACGAAATGGACGCGGGTTTTGCTGTTTCCGCTTTTCTTCATTGTGATGATGATGCCGCTTATTCCCGATCAACTGATCAACGGAATCGCTTTTCCAATTCAGATGGCGTCCGCCTCGATTGCCACGAAATTGCTCAATCTGCTCACCCTTTCCTCGCAACAACAGGGCACCGTGATCCAGATGGAAACCTACAAAATGGCGGTGGAACTGCCCTGTAGCGGTTTTAAGACGCTTGTTTCGTTGCTCACCTTCTCGGCGGCTTTTGCCTATCTTATTGAGGGCAAGTTGTGGAAACGATGGACGCTGTTTCTGATGACGATTCCGCTTAGCCTGATGATCAATGCGTTGCGAATCACGCTGATCGGTATTGTGGGGCAACTCATCAGCACCGCCGCCGCAAAGTGGTTCCATGATTTCAGTGGCTTTATCGTGCTGATTATCGCTTTTATGTTTTTGTTCTCGTTTGCCCGTGTCCTTAAATGTGACCGCTTTTTAGGGGTTCCCATGAATGACGAACTCGACAAAGCGGAGCGGCTTGCGGAGGCGGCGAGGAAAGAGCGGGGAGAAGCCCTGCCCCCTACCCCTTCGATCTTGAAGACCCTGCTCAATGGATTGCCTGACCGATCTCAGGCAAAGCGCGTTCTGCCCTATCTCACTTCTATCGTGGGGGTTCTCGCGGTGGCGTTGCTGGTGCGAACCGTTGCCGTGAAGCCCATAGTACCCCTGCCTCCTATCGCGACAATGCAAGTGCCAAAGGAATTTACAACGGCGGGCGTTACCTACAAACTCATTCCTGACCGTGAAACTGATAAACTCACGAAGGCAGTGCAGGAAGCCTTGAACCCGGCACGAGTCATCAACCGATTTTACACAGGGAGCGATGGTTCACAGATTCAACTCTTTATCACAGCAGGAAATGGGCGCAAAGTCTTCCACGACCCTCATACTTGTTCGCTCGGTTCTGATGCAGTGTTGCAGGACGTGGGAACTGCCGATGTGCCGACTTCCGACGGCAAAATCACGTTGCAGGAAAGCCATTATCACTACAACAGTTCGCCGAACAATAAATTCGTCATGATGTTCGGGTACGTCGTTGATGACAAGGTGGTACAGCGCACGGAACAGGTGCGTAACTCGATGATCTTGCAGACCTTTTTCGGGGACTCGGGCAAGCCTTCCTACTTTGTGCGCGTAATGCAAATGACGCCGGGTGAAAACCAGAAACAGCGAGAACAGGTGACGAATTTTGTCAGTGGCTTGTGGCAGAATATCGGACCCGTTTTGCTGGGGAAAGCCGCCGCCATTGACGAGCCGCCGCCCGTTCCCTCTGATATTTCGCAAGCCGCTGAGACTGCCGAAAATCAATAAGCGGTTTTGTAGGAATGGTGCGTGTTGAGCGGATAAATGTAGGGGGCAGAACATAAATTGTTCTCTCCCACATTCGGTGCAGGGCTGAATTTCACAAGAATTGTTCTGCCCCGTATCCTCTGGACACCCGCAGTCCTATCGCGAAAACTTCCACGCAACAATTCTGCGTTTCTAAGGGGCGGTGGAATAAATTCGCCGCTCCTCCTTCTTTTTTCACATTTCACCTCAAACCACAACTCAATTCGGAAAATCAACTTATGCGTATTTTACTCACCAACGATGACGGAATCCATGCTCCCGGTATTTTCGCCGCAAAAAACGCCCTCGCTGCCCTCGGTGAGGTGTTTGTGATTGCGCCGGAGCGTCAGCGAAGTGCGGCGGGTCATGCGGTCACACTTCACAAGCCCCTCCGCATTTCTTCGTTGCGACTTAGTGACGGTACGGAAGCACACGCGGTCAGTGGCACACCTACCGACTGTGTGACGCTCGGCTATGAAATCGTGATGGAGCGCAACTGTGATTTAGTGGTTTCAGGAATCAACAACGGCGCGAATCTCGGTTGGGATTTAACTTACAGCGGAACAGTAGCGGCGGCATTCGAGGGAGCGATTCTCAATCTGCCTTCGATAGCGATTTCTGTTACCGCCGAAGATGTTTCCGCCGACAAGGTGATTTTTAGTCCTGCCGCCGCCTTTTTAGCAAACGTCGCCCGTCAACTGCTCTCTGATCCGCTCCCCTCCCACTCGTTTCTCAACATCAATGTGCCAAACTGTTTACAGGAGAATTTAACGGGCGTGGAAATCACGCATCAGGGACGCCGGGAATACGTAGATAAGGTTGTGGCGAGTCAAGACCCACGCGGACGCCCTTATTACTGGCTTGCGGGTTCCTTAAAGGAAGTGAATCCTGACCCCGGTGCAGACGTTCACGCCGTCCTCGCAAACCGTATCTCCGTTACCCCGGTACAACTCGATTTGACCGATTATCGCGCTCTGGAACGCTTGCGCGGGTGGCAACTTTCTTAACGTAGATTGAAGAGGAGAGTAGCTCTCCTCTAAGTATTCCGGGGAATAAATTCCCCGGGGCTTTTTCCCGAAGGACTTTCACCTACATAGACTCAACGCAATCTTTTAGTTCGACAGGAAATGTTTTTTTATGAAAACGAAAACTCTCACCCGCCTCTCTCCATTTGCGGCTCTACTTTTTGCACTGCTACCGCCTTCCATAAGGGCGCAACGCGCTCCTTCGACTCCCTTCTCGCAGACGAAAATCCAGAGCGACATTGCCTACCTCTCCTCGGACGCGCTCGGCGGACGGGGCAGTGGAACCGAGGGCAACGCACTTGCGGCAACCTTTATTGCCCTTGAGTTTCGGCGGTTCGGCTTGCGTCCCATGGGAACCCTGAATCAGAATGACCCTAACGCGCCCCTCGAAGGCAAAGGCTACTATCAGCCTTTCGAGTTTAATGCGGGACGCCTTGTCGGAAGCGGCTCGACGCTCTCCGTCACTTCAAAAAGTGGAAGTTCTGCGCTTGCACTGACAGGCGACTTCGCTCTCTCCCCTCTTTCCGCCGCCGGAAAAGCCGAAAATGCAGAGGTTGTCTTTGCAGGATACGGCGTGTCTGCTCCCTCTGCGGGACGAGACGATTACGCCGGAATTGATGTGAGCCGCAAGGTCGTGATTTTGCTTCCCGGCGTCGCGAAGGGCTATGAGCGGTTTGGAGAGTTGCGGGCAAAGGTGCTTTCGGCACGAGACAAGGGCGCGGTTGCGGTGATCACGGTAGGCACGGAAAGCGAAAGTGCGGGAAGCCGTTCCAGTTTTGAGAACACTTCCGATTCGGGTATTCCTGTTTTTATTTTGCAGGAGAAAGCCCTCGACGCACTTTTTGTGAGTGGCGGTAAATCACTCGCTACGCTTCGGGAAAACACACAAAAGGGCAATGCGATTGCCGATCTGCTCGATCTCAAGATTACCTTTAATGCCGACGTGAAGAAAATCCAGAAGCGAACGCAGAACGTCGTCGGCTTTCTCGAAGGCACAGATTACAACTTGCGGGAGCAGGTAGTGGTGATCGGGGCGCACATGGATCATCTCGGACTGGGCGGAACCGGTTCGCTCGACACGTCTGGCAAGCCCGCCATTCATCCCGGCGCAGACGATAACGCTTCTGGCACAACGGGCGTTCTGATGCTGGCGGAGTATTATGCGAAACATCGTCCAAAGCGCAGTCTGCTGTTTATGTGTTTTTCAGGGGAAGAATTAGGGTTGCTTGGCTCGGCACATTACGTGCGAGAACCGATTATCGCTCTCTCGAACACGGTTGCGATGGTCAATCTTGACATGATCGGACGCCTGAAAAATGAGGCATTGATTGTGGGGGGAAGCGGCACGGCACATGAGTTTGCGGGGTTGCTGACCGAGGCAGAAACCGGACAAAACACAACCTTGAAAGTCTCACGCTCGGAGACAGGTTTCGGGGCAAGCGATCATCAATCGTTTTACACGCATGGAACGCCCGTTCTTTTCTTTTTTACAGGGACACACGAAGACTATCATAAGCCTTCGGACACCGCCAACAAAATCAACGCAGGTGGGGAGGCTGAAGTCCTGAATTTCGTGCGTGCCACCGTCACAAAAATTGCGAACGCGCCGTTTCGTCCCACGTTTGTGCAGGTTTCCACTCCGGCGAACACGGGCGGTGCGCGAAGTTTTCGGGTGTACTTAGGGACAGTTCCGAACTACTCGGTGGAGGGTGTGAGGGGCGTTTTGCTGGACGGAGTGCGGGAAGGCAGTCCGGCAGCAACGGCAGGGCTGAAGGTAGGCGACATCATTACGCGGATGAACAACCTGACGATTAATAGCCTCCAGGACTACGTGACGGCTCTTCAACAACTCAATCCCGGCGAGTCAGTTGCGATTATCGTGCGTCGTGGTGCTGAAACTCTCACTTTTAATGCGACGGTGACGGAGCGCATGAACCCATAATTGAACCGGGAGATGGATGCGTGGGCGGGAGAAGTGTGAAGTGAGTCCACCGGGGAATGAATTTCCCGGCTACGAAAAGGCGAAGTCCACCTCCGTGGACTCAGGAGCTTCACTCGTCGTCTTTTTGAGAGGAGCGCAGGAGTTGTTCGGGTTCTGTTTCGGGAGTGCCTTCATAAGAGCGAAGCAGGGTTTCCGGTGAAACAGGGGCGGTTGAGCCGCGCAACAAAGTGAGTTGCGCGGTTTCTTTTGCGTCACGTTCCCGCAGTGTTTCCAGCCCGCTTTCTGTTTGCGCGACTACTTCGGACGCGGAATGTTTTCTTCGCTGGAGGGATCGCTCGAATTCTTCGAGGGGTTTGATTGCTCGACTGTCGCCGATTTCCGCCAGAGCCGCCAGCAAAAG
>JACMPS010000022.1 GCA_014377395.1 Chthonomonadaceae bacterium | reverse complement strand
TCTTCGGAAATATGGGGGCAGGCGTAAATCTCCATTAGCGTTGCTCCCTTTTGTGCAAGAAGTTCACGCAGACGGTCGTGGATTCGTTCGAGGGTATGGAGAGTAAGGTAGCCCCTCCCGACACCCGATTGATTCGTGTAAACGAAAACGGAGACGCCCACTGCATTCCATGCGGCGACGGCTTCCCCGACACCCGGAAGTAATTCCAGATCGTCCGGGGAAGTAATGTAGCCGCGTTCAGGAGTTAGCACACCGTCACGATCAAGAAAAAGAGCATTGTACGAAAACATAATTGAGATCACGGGATCACGAAAAGTACCGTCACACCCTTCTAATTAGTCTCTGCGGGTGGTGCGGGTGGTATCTGATTTCCGCTTCCAACCGGGGTTTGGACGTTGACGGAAGCCGTCGAAGAAAGACCGTCATACCAGAACACGCGCACATTCACCGCACCCGTTGAGTTGGCGACGAAGGTGCCGTCACTTTTTAAGGCTCCTACATCATCGGTCAGTAGCAAGGTGGCGGCAAGAGGCAGATCAAGCGTTTTTCCGAGTGCGTCCTTAAAAAGAGGCGTAAAGCGAATTTGCTCTCCTGCGTCAACGGTGATTCGTGTGGGCGTGATGCCCACGCTTGCGATTTGTGAAATGTCCGTCGAGACTCGAGTGACGGCGGCAATCAAAGTTGCCGTGTGCTGTGCAGGAATACGGAACTGTATTTGTTGGACACGAAGATCAGGGGACTGCGGTTTCAAGGTCAAAATGACCTCCGAGAAATTAACTCCGGCGGGGAGGTTGGGCAGAGAGAAATTTCCGTTTGCGTCCGTACGTGTTTCGATCTCGGTGGAGATGCCGTTGTCAGGGGTTACAATCAGCGTTAATTGCGCGTTTTTGATCGGGACTGTCGGGGCTTCCGAGGAAATAACACGACCGAGCAATGCCGCCGCACGACCGGGCGGAATACTGCCTCCGCTAATGCCACAAGCCAGTTGCCCTACAGTAATGGCAAAGAAAAGCGCAAAGCATACGAAAAGGCGGAGGGCGCGAGATTGCAACGGTAAGTAGTTCATAGGTTTGTTGGAGAATTGCTAAAACGCGCCGAAAGGGGCAACCAACCCGTTGCCTCCAGAAATTGTGACCGGGTTTGCTCATCCTTGAACTTCTCTGTGTTAGCCACATAAACCGCGAAAACGTCCGCCACTTCCAGTAACGTGTCTTCAAGAGAGAGTTCGCGCAGTTCCGCCCTTAATCCTTCCAGAATTGCAATTGCCTGCTCCGAATTGTCGGTTGCAAAGTACCCTCGCCAGTTTGCTTCAACAGAGTTGGAAGTCTCTTCCAGAGCGGCTTTTCCGCTCTCTTCATTCAGATTATTTTCATCGGGAGAAAGTTTTCCACGTTCCGCTTCAAGAAGCCATACCCGCGCAAGTGCCGCCAGATGTCGCGCCCCCAATCGTTCCGCAAGCACCAGACTTCGAGAGGCGGCGTCTTCGAGTTCAACGATTTCTCCCTCGGAAAAGGCGAGTCGCGCCATTCTCAGCCGACACTCCACTTCATCACGCTCTTGCCGAAGTGCCGTTGCAATCGCGAGTGCCTGATTGACGTGATACCGTGCTTCCGCACCTCGTTCGCCCGAAGCGGTGTAGGCATCGCAAAGAGCCAGTTGAGCGTAAAATTCGGCGCGTCGATCTCCTCGAGAAAGTGCCGCCGAAAGCGCATCCTTGCCGTATTCGATCGCCGCATCGAGATTACCCGCCGCCGCCGAAAAAATTCCGAGCCATGCCCGACAAAGGGTTTCTCGGTTTGCATCGCCGACAAACCGTGCGAGTTGAAGGGCGGCTTTCCACCCGCAGTACGCTTCCGCCCACGCCCCCGTATGAAAATCGCACCAGGCGCGATCAAAACGGGCTTCCAGATGTTGATCGGCGTTCCCGATAGCCTCGGCGGTTTCGGCGCAACTTTCCGCAAGGCGTCGTGCTTCCGCAAAATCCCCGCCGTCCATGTAAACATAGCGACGATTGCCGTCAATATAGAGACGTGCATAAGTGGCGGCTTCGACAGTCATTTCGCCTTCGGATTCCGCTTTGTCAATGAGAAGGGCGGCTTCGTCGAAACGCTCCATCGCTTTGCGATACTCGCCCTGCATTTCATGGATCGAACCAAGCGAAACAATCCCTTTCCACCTTGCACTCTGACTTTCACTGTCCGCAATCAGAGTAAACTGTTTTCGTGCCTCAGAAATACGCCCCATAGCGAGCAACGCACCCCCCAACGTTTGCCGTGAAGCGAGCCCCGTTTTTGTGTCTCCGGCTTCCGTTGCCAGCGTGATCGCACGAGTGAGCGACTCGACAGCTCGGGGATAGTCGGCAAGAAAGTAGCGGGCATTTCCTAACCGCTTGAGCGCGTGAACGGTGGCGGCAAGATCATTTTGCTGAGTGGCATAAGCGAGCAGACGTTCGCAGGTGGCGGCAAGAGCGCGATAGTCGGGAGGTGCTTCCTGTGCATCGGCGAGATCGGAAAGCAGATCGAAGGGAACGGCAACAGAAGAGGGGAGAGAAGTAGCAGGAGTGGGTGAGGTCAGTCCTGTTGTCTCCGAGGGAGCGGCGGGATCATCTGAATAAAATGACTCAAGCAAAGTTCCGCACTCCTGCGCGATGCGCTGAAGGCGGTCGGGTTGTGCCAGCGTGGAGCCGGAAAGATACTGATAAATAAGTGCGCGGGAACAGCCGATGCGAGTGGCGATTTCCTCAATTGAAAGTCCAGCGGATTCGACGGCTCTCTGGATTCGGACGCCCTGCTCACGTCTTCCTTCTCGACTAGTCAAGTCCATAACGGCGACAACCATACTCACGACAGCCGGGGGGACTGGGGGGAAAGGAAAACTATCGCGCCTTTCTACCTACTATCTTAGCACACAAAGAGTAAGAATGTGGCACGAACGAAAAAGAATCGAAAATGTTTTCTGTAATTTGCTATTTTGGAGAGCGATGACATTGAGATTTGTTGTCCCTCCTCGCATCGCGCCCGGCAGGACGCCTTCACCGAAGGTGCTTACACCGTTGGTTCGATCAATACCATTGATCAATCGCACAATCGTCTGAAACTTATCAAACTATCTCCACCGCCGAAAACAACAAACCCCAACCCTCCCCTTGCATCAGGGGAGGGAGCAGAATGAACTCACCTCGCGGCTTTGCTCTTTGCGATCTCGTCTTTGTAGGTGGCAACCGCATGAACGAACTTCGCGAGGTCATCCAGAAAAGCGGTGTCGTCCAACCGGGCAATCGCAATGTACTCGTAAAGTTTGCGGTCTCCGAAATCTACCGGAACTACATCGTTTTTGTCTTGAGTCCCAATAAAAGGAGTTTTTCCTGCGGCAGGGCGTCCTCCTGCGATTTTGCCGTTGTGGGCAATGTACACGGAGTCGGCATTATCTACGATAAACAAGCCCGCACACTGTCGGTTGACCCCGGAGCGCGGCGGATTGATCTCGAACGTAATCGCCACATGAGTATTTGCAGTTGGGTCTTCAACACCAAAAGCACACCACAAACGGTCTTCAATGCGTTCGGGCTGGATGAGAACCCAGAATTTCTGCTTTTCATGCCAGGTGACGGTGGCTGTTTCGCTTCCGCCGGTGTATGCCACGACACATTCCGCCTGGTGTCCACCCTGCATCACACTGCGGGAAAAAAGAAGGAACGCCTCCGTAATTTCACGGTTCTCGGTCAACGGTCGAATCATACTGATGTTTGCCCTTCGCACGTCCAAAAGATTGAGTTGTAACCCGATAGTATACGCGAAATAGGGGGGCGGCGTCAAATTTTAGAAAAGCGCAAAGCACAACAAGCAGGAAAACAGGGCAAGATTCTCGAAAAAAAGAACATGAATACGCCCATTTTAGCCGAAATGTTACCTTCACTTTCACCTGTTACCTTCGACGATGTTTTCGAGCAGGAGATTTTTAAGACGCTTGCGCTTGACTCTCCGGTCTGGCATAACGACTGTCTTTCCGTTGCCTACCTGACCTCGAAAACCGAAACGACGCCCGCTCTTCTCGCTGAATATCGAATCGAAACTCGCGCTCATTCAATTCTTACCCCGGTGGAAACTTTGCAAATCGGCGTGAATGAAGATGGAACGCCCGACACGCTTGCAATCTCCGGCTTTCAGTTTTCGCCCGATGGAAAAACGGTTTTGATCGCACGAACGCCCCAGCGTCGCAACTTTGGGGAGGGTGATCCCGCTCTTTATCTTTATCATCTGGAGGAAAAGCGGCTTGAGCGTTTGACGCAAGAGGAAGCCCCTTATCTGAACGCAAAGTTTTCGCCGGAAGAAAATGTAATCGGGTACGTAAAGAAAAACGATCTCTATCTAATGAATTTAGAGACAAAGAGAGAGATTCGCCTGACCGATACCGGCTGCACAACGCGCTACAATGGGCGGTTCGGGTGGGTCTACGAAGAGGAAATCGAGGTCTCAGACGGTTGGTCATGGTCTCCTGACGGAACGAAAATCGCCTATCTCAGCATCGATGAGTCGAAGGTTTCTCTGGTGTTTCTGCCACAGTTCGACGATCTGCACCAAACGCCGCTTCCTCAGCGTTACCCGAAAGCGGGCGATCCTAACCCAATCCTGAAACTCGGCGTGATCAATGTTGCCGAAGCCGTAGAAATTATGGAGACGGAGTCTGTTGCCATTCCGGTGACGCGGTGGCTACTGGACAGTGAAACTAACGAAAACGAATTGGAGAGTGAGAACTCTTTGCCGGAAATGACTTCCTCCTCGTCCTATCTTGCGCGGATGCAGTGGACGCCCGACAATCACCTACTGGTTCAGCGTATCCCCCGATTGCAAAATCGGCTCCAGTTTGTTCACATCAACTCGGAGACGGGAGACACCCAAATTCTCCACAAGGAATTGAGCGAAACCTGGGTTGATCTGCCCTCGGAGGTGACATTCACGGAGTCAACCGGAGCCTTTTTGTTTCTCTCGGACAAGGACGGTTATCGGCAAATTTATCACTTCCAGAACGGCGAAGTCATGAAGGTGACAAGTGGTGATTACGACGTGGTTCAGATTGTCGGCACGGATTTCCGGGAGGGACAAGTCTACTTCACGGCTTATCCGCAGGACAGCCGCGATCTTCAAGTTTGCAGGGCTTCTCTCGTTCCCGGTGAAGCCCGAACTTTAACGCCGAGCCGGGGATTGTACACGCCACTTTTCAACAACAATGCAAGTCATTTTCTTCTCACCAAAGCCACCCGGAATTCCCCTCCCTTCACGGCGTTGCACCGGGGAAACGGCGACTATTTCGCCCTTGTGCATGGCAACGAAATGGCGGGGCTGAAAGGCAAACAAATTGCCGAATGGGAGCGTTTCGAGTTCAGGACAGGGGACGGCAGAACTCTTTACGGGCAGATGCTCAAACCCGCCGACTTCAATCCTGAAAAGCGTTACCCGGTTTTGCTCTCTGTTTACGGGGGTCCCAATTCTCAGGTGACACAGGAACGCTACACAAGCGGGTACGAGCAGTGGCTTGCTTCGGGTGGCTATCTCGTGGTGCAGGTGGACGGGCGTGGGAGCGGGGGAAGAGGACGCGATTTTCGGAAGGGCGTCTATCTTAAACTCGGTGAACAGGAGGCGATTGACCAAATTGAAGCCGCAACCTGGCTTTCAACCCTGCCCTATATTGACGAAATGCGGATCGGAATCTGGGGTTGGAGTTACGGGGGGTATCTGACGTTGCTCTGTCTTTTGCGCGGAGGGGATTTGTTTCGGGCGGGGATTGCCGTTGCCCCGGTGACGGATTGGACGTTTTATGACTCAATCTATACTGAGCGATTTATGCGAACACCCGATGAAAACCCGGAAGGCTACAAGAACAGTTCTCTTCTCAATGAAGCCGAAAATCTGAGCAGTGCGCTTCTGATGATGCACGGAACCGGAGATGATAATGTACACTATCAGAACCTGAGTGAGTTTGCCCTGAGATTGCAGAAAGCGAACCTTCCTTTTGAGATGATGACCTACTCCGGCGAAAAGCATGGACTTTCAGGTGTCCAGAAGCACGTTTACAGTACAATGCACGATTTTCTGCTCAGTAACCTTTAGCCCCTTGAAGCGACTAAAAGGGAAAAAGAGCAAGTCCAACGAAAGAGCAACCATGATTTCCGCAAAAGCACAAAAAGTGTTTACCGTCCAGGAATATCTCGATTGGGAAAAATCGCAGGACGAGCGTTTCGAGTTCCACGACGGCATGATCGTTTCGATGGCGGGAGGAACACCGCCTCACGCCCTCATCTGTGAGAACATCTTCGGCAATTTATATAGTTTGCTAAAGAAGACAGAGTGTCGTCCTCGCGGTACAGAGCAAAAAGTCCATATTGAGGAGTTTGGAAATTTTTCTGGAAACGATTACTACCCCGACATTACGATTGTTTGTGGCAAGTCGCAGTACAATGCGTGGGGATGTCTGCTCAATCCGGTTTTGATTGGAGAGGTGCTTTCGCCCTCCACGCATTTGTTTGACCGAAACGACAAATTCGAGCGTTACCGAACCCTGCCTTCTCTGAAAACGTATCTGCTGATCGCTCAGGACACGCCGCGCATCGAAGTTTTCCGCCGTGACCTCGACGGAGACTGGAACCTGGAGCCGACCGAGATTATCGAAACGCTGGACGGCGTTCTGGAACTGCGAGACCTCGGCGTCACCCTGAAAATGACCGACATTTACGTAGATGTCTTTCCGCGTTTCAATCCGTAATGCCGAACCCTAACACAAACAAAATTACGAAATAACAGACCCGAACCAAAATTATGAAACTCGCTCTTCTTGCCTCCGGTATCGTCTTGATCTCTGCATTCGCGCCTTTCTCGAAGGGCGACAATGTGGCAAAACCCGCCGACCAGATTACTTACGAAAAAGAAATCCAACCTCTGCTGACGAAATACTGTTTTGCGTGTCACGGAGACAAAGACGGCGCATCCGGTATTTCATTGACGGCGGACAAAACCGTTTTATCAATCCAGAAAAATCAGGAACACTGGCGCAAAGCCGTTCAACAAATCCGAGAACGTGCGATGCCTCCCGCCGGGGTTCCGCATCCCACGCAGGATGAGCGCGACAAACTCAGCCTCTGGATTTCGCACACGCTGGATGCGGCGGGTGAAAACGCACTGCCAAAAAATCCGGGGCGAATTCTCATTCATCGCCTGAACCGGGCGGAATACAATCACACGGTGCGGGACGTGTTCGGCGTTTCGCTGACTCCCGCCGACAAGTTTCCCGGCGATGGCGGCGGCGGCGGTGGCTTCGACAACAATGCTGACACCCTCTATACGCCCCCCATTTTGATGGAACGCTATCTCGAAGCGGCAGGTGAAGTTCTCGACGCGACTCCACACGAAAAACTCTTTTTTGTGAGGGCGGGGCGGAAAAAGGACGAGACGCTCCAAGCGCGAAACGTGCTGATGCACTACATGCCCCTTCTTTACCGTCGTCCTGTGACACCTGTAGAAATCGAGCGATTGATGCGCCTTTACGCACTCTCCCGCAAGCGCAAAGACTCGCAGGAAGCCTCGGTGAAGTATGCCCTGAAAGCGGCACTCGTCTCACCGAACTTTCTGTTTCGCGTTGAAACACCGTCCCCGAAAGGCAAGTCACGCGACCTCAACGATTACGAACTGGCATCCCGCCTCTCCTATTTTCTGTGGACGAGTTGCCCTGATGCGGAACTTTATCGCCTTGCCTCTGAGAAGAAATTGCGAAGTCCGAAAGTATTGGAAGCGCAGGTTTTGCGGATGATGAAAAGTCCGAAATCACGCGATTACGCAGAGAGTTTCGCGGGACAGTGGCTGAAAGTCAAAGACCTCTTCACCTCATCCTTGCCCGATAATGGGCGGTTCCCGCAGTTCACCCTTGCTCTCCGCGATGCGATGTATGAAGAGACAATTTCATTTTTTCAGTCGGTAATGAGCGAAGATACGAGCCTGCTCAAACTCATTGATGCCGACTACACATACCTTAATGAAGACCTGGCAAAGCACTACGAAATTCCGAATATCACAGGCAAAGCGATGCGCCGGGTGCGCCTCTCCGATCACCGACGCGGCGGCGTTTTGACGATGGCGAGCGTACTGACACTCACCTCGTACCCACAGCGTACCTCTCCCGTTTTGCGGGGAAAATGGGTTTTGGGAGAACTACTCGGAACGCCGCCGCCGCCGCCGCCGCCCGTCGTTGCCGTGCTTGGCACAAACGATGCCCCCGAAGGCGGCTTAACCTTTCGGCAACGATTGGAGAAGCATCGCTCAAACCCTGCCTGTGCCTCCTGTCATTCGCGGATGGATCCGCTTGGCTTTGGATTGGAAAATTTTGATGCAACCGGAAAATGGCGCAAAGAGATCGCCGGACAAAAGGTAGATGCGGCGGGGCAACTCGCAAGCGGCGAAAAATTCGAGGGGCCTGCCGAACTGAAAAATTTGCTTTTGCAACGCAAAGAAGAATTTTTACGTAACCTGTCACAGCGAACCCTCTCTTTCGCTCTGGGGCGTGGGCTTGAACCCTACGACCTACCCTCTGTAAAACGTATTCTTGCAAAAGTCGAAAAAGAAAATTATCGCTCCGGGGCGTTGCTACGTGAAATTGTCCTGAGCGATCCCTTTCAGAAGCGGCAAGATTGATGCGACCTTCCCCCCCATTAAATGGATATCGAATCAACATCGAAAAATGATAAGACTTAACATGACCCTTAAAAAACCACTCCATAAAATCGGAATTGCCGGAATTGCGCTGACGCTTACGGGTTGCGGGGGCGGACAAGACTTAGGCGGGTTCAGTCGGGGGCTCGGCGGCGACCTCAGTTCCGGCTACAACTCACCGATCTCAAGTCGGTTCGACAACAATCAGGGGGGCAAGGCTACGAACACACGGGGCGTTTATGCTCACCTGGAAGGCTCGTTTACGCTGAAAGTCGAGGGGGATCCCTTTGATTATGAGACAAACGATGTCACGGTAACGCTGAAAAATCCCGAAGGCGGACCGGTGGAAGTTCCTGCCTTTTATGATGGCGACGAGAAAACCCCGACGTGGCGGTTCCGTTACACGCCTTCTTCCACCGGGCATTACACCTTTGTTGATGTCAAGCGACACCGTGAGATCGCCCGTGCCGACGCAGTTACACCGAAAGAATGGACGGTTAAGGGCGACGCGATTCCCGGCTTTATTCGTGTAGGCACAGGTGACAAGTCCCGTTTCGTCTTCGATAATGGCGCACGGTATTACCCGCTTGGGCAGAATCAAGCGTGGAAAAACGGCGAAAGCCCTGAAATCTCCGCCAATTTCGAGAAGATGAAAGGCGCGGGAGAAAACTGGTCGCGGGTCTGGATGAACCATTGGGACGGCAAAAACCTTGACTGGAGTGCCGACTCGAAAGCGCAAACCAAACCCGGCGAACTAGATTTATCGGTAGCACGGAAATGGGACAAACTCGTTGACTCGGCGGAAAAGAACGGCATTTTCTTCCAGATGGTGCTTCAACATCACGGGCAATTTGCCTCGAAATCGGGAGCGCGTTTCTCCTCAAATATCGACCCGAACTGGGAAAGCAATCCCTGGAACACTGCAAACGGAGGTTTTCTGAAAGACCCCGCCGACTTCTTCACCGACCCGCAAGCCCGAAAACTCACAAAGAAGAAACTCTATTATATTCTGGCGCGTTATGGATATTCGCCGAATGTGCTGGCGTGGGAACTGTTCAACGAAGTCGAGAACACGGACGCCGCAAAAGGTGCGCTTTTGCAAGATGTGGCGATGTGGCACCGAGAAATGGCGTTCTTTATCAAGCAGTATGATGGCTATCGCCATCTGGTGACGACAAGTGCTACTTCCGCCAATGCTCTGGACAGTCCTCTTTTAGAAGCAATGGACTACGCGCAGATTCACCTGTATCCGTCGGATATTGTTTCGGCACTGAGCGGCTTCGATGTAACCTCGACGACGAAAAATTTTGGCAAGCCTGTGTTCGTCGGAGAGTTTGGGGCATCCGGTCTCAAGGACGCGGACGGCAAGGTTTTGCATAACGGCGTCTGGATCAGTTTGATGCGTTTCCCGTCTGGTGCGGCACAATACTGGGACTGGGAAAACGTCGAAAAGCAAGACCTGTACTCGCATTTGCGATCTGCCTCCGCGTTCGTGACGGCTTCCGGTCTTGCGAATCAGTCAGGGTTAGTTTCGACGACGCCCGAAGTTTCTACGCCGCAAAAAAGAACGCTTTCGTTTGGGGCGGGGGGCGGTTTCGGGGAGGCAAAGCAGAGTGATTTTGTTGTGGGTGCAGGAATTCCGTCTGGGTTCTCAGAGTTTCCCGCCTTTTTGCAGGGCGAAAATCACCGCAAAATGATGCCGAAACCTCTTACGTTTTCCGTCAACTATGCAAAGCCCGGAACTTTCACACTGACCGTTGAGACGGTAGCGAAAGCCGGAGCAAAAGTCAACCTGAAACTGGATGGTGAAACTAAAGAAACGCGCACTTACCCCGTTGGCGACAAAGACTACACGCCCGACAAAACCGTCTCTGTTCTCACTCTGGAAGTTCCGGCGGGAGCGCATAAAATCGCAATCGAAAGTGTAGGAGCGGACTGGGTGAAACCCGCTTCGTATTCCTTTAGCGACTATGCGCCTGCCCTCGCCGTTTTTGCACGGCAGGGAAAAGAGTTTGCGGCGGGGTGGGTAGTGGGTTCAGGGGCTAGAACCGCTCAGGGAAATCTTAAACTCGTGGGGGTTGCGCCG
>JACMPS010000264.1 GCA_014377395.1 Chthonomonadaceae bacterium | reverse complement strand
TATTTTTTCGATTGCCCATCTTTCTATTTCCTTTTTCTATCCAATGACTTTAGCCAGAGCACGTAAACCGTCGGCATACAAACGAGAACGTAAATTCCTGTTCCGAGGCGTACAATGTCAGGGCGTCCACCTGAGGCACCCAACCTCCCTCCTAAAATATAAACGAAGCCTGCACCTCCCAACGCCCACAAAATGATGACCATTAACGCGAACCACTGTGCGGCGGATTGTTTCGCCTCATCGGTGAGGTAATCGGCGTGAGAGGCGAGCAGTCCATCCATATCACCTGTGATTTCGGCGGTCTTCACGAAATCAATCAGGCGTGACGGTAAAAGTTTTGTCTTTTCGAGGGCAGAGGAGAGGGTTTCACCCCGGCGCGTGCTGTTTGCGGCATTGTTGAGAATTTGCCGATAGTGCGGATTCCCTGACATCTCCCCTGCCGTTTCCAGTGCCACCGAAATCGGAACGCCCGCCCCCCACAAAATTGCGAGGGAACGCAACCAGGTGGCTCCGGCAAAGTTCTGTGTGACATCGCCCTGCCCCGGCGTCTTAAGGAGAAAACGCCCCCATTTCGCCGGATTGTTCTTGAGAAGTCGCTTTCTCAACAGAGCGATTCCTCCGAATGTCAGTCCATAAGCCCCCACAAAAACAGGTGTCAGAAAAGGAAAAAGAAGGCACAGCACCGCCAGTGAAACACCGCACACTGCAAGATCAATGCGAACATTTTTGACGATAAGCGGGTGTAACACCGCCCAGTCCAATTTTCGCTCTGCGGTTTGCAATCGCCGAAACGCCGCCTCACACTGACGCATCGCCCACTCGCTTCGCCCCGCCCTCTCGCTCACCTCCAGAATAGGAGCGATCATCGGGTGGAGCGTTTTCCCTCGAAGGGCGATTGCCCGTGAAATCGGTGTGCCTTCCGCAATAAGAAAAGCCGCTGCCGAGAATGCTTTTGCTTCATTTGGCGGCATTAACGCGGCACATTCACGCATCGCTTGCGCCACAGGAACACCCCCTTCCACACGCCGTGCCATCGCCCCAAAGGTGTCGGCATAGCGCGGAAGAAGCCCTTCCTCTGTCCCCATGAGTTGCGCCATCGGCTTTGAGTACGACGGCTTGACGGGCGCAAGAGTGCAAGTTTGCGCCTCCCCTGTCAGGATTTCACCTGTTTTCATCGCAAAGGTCGTGCGCTTGATGACTTCCTCGCCCGGTTGAGTCACCCGTTGCAAAATCGCCTCATCGGTACGCTCAGAGGCTCCCGATTTCAGTCTGGCTTCACGCTCAGCATTGCGACTGGAGGATTGTGGCATCTTGAAAACTATCCTCTCTGAAATTCCGGTGACGCAAAGATAAGGGCGGTTATTTCGGAAACAACCTGTTCTTCTTTGATCCCGCCACGTCTTGCATTTTCGATGTGATGAGTAAGCGTCCTACGTAAAGGCTGAATTAGGGGAGAGTCACTTTTCGTTAAGAGAATAGTTTCCGTCAGAGCCTCGGCTTTTTGTTCAGGTGTTTTTGCCCCACGCGCCTCAAAAAGCGGCGCGAGATCAAGTTGAGTCCCCCCAATTTTGTTGGCGGTTAAGGCGAGGGCGTAATTCCAACGTCCCAGCAAAGAGCCTGTCCATGCGGCTTCTTTTGTGGGGTAGCCGTCCGGCATGGGCCACTGATAAAGCGGCTGTCCCATGTTTTGCAGATAAACTTGCAGATTTTCGCCGCCGTCGGTGTCAGCGGAAAGGGCGCGAAGCGAAGACACCATAAAATCAAGTGGACGTTTCAGGATCGGCTTGCGCGAGTCGGCGTTTCCACCGAGCAAGCCATCCAGTAAAATAGGTCGGAGCAGAGCTCGGATATCCGTATCACTTTTCAGATAGGCGTTGGAGGCACGTTGTACAATCGCTTCAGGTGCTTCTCCGAGATAACGGCGACAAAGTTTCTTCGCCAGAAACCGAGCAGTAGTCGGACTGACGGAGAGGGCTTCCAATACACTTTCAGCGTCCCCCTTGCCTCGGTTCGGTGTCAGGTGCAAATTGAGAAAGGGAATAAATTTTGCGCCATTGTCATGCATTTCAGCATCAAACTTGTATTGTGAAGGCTGTTTCGCGAAACTAATGGAAGTCAGTTCTCCCCCACCTTTCACTCGCCACCCGGTGAAACAACGCGCCACTTCCTGAATATCTTTTTGAGTGTAGCCGCTTTTGACACCGAGCGTATGCAATTCCAGGAGTTCGCGTGCATAGTTTTCGTTAGCGACTCCTTTTCGGTTCAGTTGATTGTCAAGGAAAGAAAGCATCGCCGGGGAGTGTGCCGACTCGGTGAGCAAATCGCGAAATTTGCCGAGAACGTGAGGACGCACAACGCGCTCAGCGTCTACAGGAAGCAGAACGCGCTCATTGTTTTTAAGCGCGTAAATGTTGAAATGGTTTGTCCAGAAATCCGCCAGCGTCTCTTTGAGTTGATTTTTGGAGTAGATCGCTCGCAGCAAAGACGCCTGTTGCAGTTCCGTCAACAGTTGTCCATCCGGCAGATTCTCAAGCGTGTCCGGTGACGACTCTACTTCGGATTGTACATCAAGCGAACGCACACGCCAATCCAATACGCCCGGTTCCTCACGATTTGCAGAGAGTGCCTCCTCAATATACCCGCCTACGCCCATCTCGCAAACGCGGTTCCACTCTCCCGGCGTAGCTCCAAAGGTCAGTCGTGAAAGAGCCATCCGTGCGGTCTCTGCATTAGGATTACGAGGAGGGGGTGGAAAGGCAGGCGTTTCCGGCTTTGTGACAGATTTGATTTTCTCCTGAATCCCACACCCTGAGAGCAAAACAGAAGCCGCAATCAAGGTCGCTCCTGCTTGCACTTTCGTGTGAGTCGAAGTATTCAGTTGGTCGGATTGCAGGCTTTCCATCGTTTAGCCCTCCGTCAAAGTGACTGCCTTCGAGACTGAAATGATAGAGGTTTTCCGCAAAACACTTAACGTTCCCGCACCAAGTGCTGAGATCAGCGTAACAGGCGCGAACAGAAACCAGCCGAAGTAAGGAAACGCCATTGCCACCGATAACACGAGGGAACCGCGCACTAACTCTCCAAATGAGGTTTTTGCCCCCGCCATCTCGCCGATTCGATGTCCGAAAAGTCGCGCTAGTCCCCCTGCGCCAATGCAAAGCCACGAACCAATACCGAGCGTTCCCACCCAGGCAATGATTTTGAGCAACGGATTAGGCGCACCGAACAGTGCAAAGGAAATCATCAGCAAAATCGTCATCAAAACACCAACAAAAAACGTTTTCTTCGGGGTTTGTTCCAGTGCGTTACTCGCCCGCAACGAGTGGAGAGGAAACGCCAACGCCGTTGCCAGCGTTAGTGCCATCCACGAGACAATCAATAAGGTGGTGACGGCAACCGCCAATTGAACCTGTGCTAGTGACATAATTTTGTCCTTTCGACAAAAGGCAATTCAGGGCTTATATGGGACACTACTCTTCTCCAAGTCTGAGGTTTCAGATTACGGAGTGAGTGTGACGCATTTCACACCATGTCAAGATGGTTTAGTCCTACTTTTAGCGATCCAACAGAGAAGGAGTCAGAGGGATGACCCGGCGAAAACGCATCATCGTTCGGGCAAAGTCTTCAATGGGTGGCAGGGCTTGCATCTTGAAGTTGACGGGTTCCAGAAACCGGGCGCGGGAGAGGGCATCTGTTACCGCTTTGGCTTGTTTTTCGTCACGGGAGGCATCAGCGGCAAGAAGTACAAACAGGTCGGGAGAGGTCGGATCGAGATTGGAGAACTTGGTGAGATAAGATTTTGCGCCGTTGTAACGTTTCTGGCAAAGCATCGCGTAAGCCCTACCTCCATTTGCGGCGGCATTGTCCGGTTCCGCCCGGAGTACCACATCGAACAGGGTGATTGCCTCCACAAAGCGGTCTTCTCGCTTTTCGTAGGCGATGTTTTGGAAGGCACGTTCAATGAAAACAGGCATAAACAGAGGGGCGTTTAACGCCGCATTGATATAGGATTTTTTTGCGGGTTCGGGTTCACCTGCGTCCGCCAGAAGGCACATCGCCGCGTACTGCGACTCGCCTCCGTCAGCGGCTTCCACCGCCATTTGAGCCTCTTTGTAAGCCTCACGTTTTGCATTCAGAAGGAGATCAGAAAGACAGGCAACGATGAGAGAGAGCGGGTCTTTCGCTAAAATACCCTGCGCCACTTCGTCTCGTGCCGCCTGATACCTTTTTGCGGCGTAGAGAGTTGTTGCATAAACGGCATGAGCCTTTGGATCAGAGGGAGAGGAAGTCACGACTTTCAGCGCGAGTTTTTCGGCTTCCGCAAGACGCCGAAGCCGTAGCAGAGACATGACCTGACGCAACTGAGCGCGTTTTTTGTCTTTACCTTCCGCAAGAGCCGACGCCTTTTCGTACTCCGCAAGAGCCTCCGTGTTTTTCAGTTGAGAGGTGAAAGCGTCTCCCCGCAAGATTCTTCCTTTTGTGTCGGCTTTGTCTGCCGGAGTTGCGGAGTCTAACTTTCTGAGCAAAAGCGTACCTTGTTCTTTTGCAAGCGTCATTCCCTCCTGCAAGTCGGGAAGCATTTGTTGAAGATTGCCATTCCGAAACGCTCTTAGGCGCAACAGAAAACCTTTTACTTCAAGGGTTTCAGGTGCGTCTTTCGGAACATTGTTCTGGTTGTCGTTCAACATTCCAAATGCACGGTTGATGTCGCCCTTCAGTCCTATCAAAACTGCCATGACACGCACCGCTTCCGGGTTTTGCGTATTGATTTTGTAGGCACGACGTGAAGCCCGTTCCAATCCGATTTCATCTCCGCGCCGCATTGCCTCCAGAGCCTTTTCTGCGTAATACGTGATGCCTTTTGAGAGTTGATTCTCAACCGTGACTTTCAGGCGAACCGTGCCGGTTTGACCGTTATTGTTGTACGCAATCGCGGAAAGGGTGCTTTCGCCGTCCGTTTCTTCAAGAGTGTCCCAATTGAAAAGGTAAGGGGGCGTTTTGACTTCCGCCTTAAACTGATCGTTAACCTCGAAGACGACACGCGCGATTCCTGCCTCACTGTCGGCAGTGGCTTCCGCTTTCACCAGATCACTGAGTTTTGTCGGGTCAGGCACAACTTTCTCTTTTGCTTCGGTTCTCGGTACGAACTTTAACTTTATGTTCACCGGGCTTTGAGCGAAAACACCCTGCGAACCCGTTAAAAGTAAAAGATAAACTAGAAAAGCACAACCTTTGAGCCTCGACATTTGTTTCACCCTTCACTCTCTGACTAAAACGTGTCTTCGTAAACCTTCGGTACGACCGCAAAGGTGCGTTCCCCGTAAACAGGAGCCACATGAGCCTGATTGGTTCGGTAGTCTTCATCAATTACAAAAGTGAAGGCATCAGTCATACGGCAAAACTTCTTCAGTTCCGCAACCTCATCCGGTGTCTCAGGTACGATCCGCAAGATCAGCGCAATTTTCCGCCCTTCATCATCCGTTATGATTGGTTCTCCGGGTCTCATTCCTTCAATTTCCGCCTTCATTTTTGTTACCCTCTCCCTTTGTTCACAAAATCTAATCCTATATTTACCGTCTTTTTCCTGTTTTTGTCCCACTTAGACCGCCATTATAGAGGTTTTGCAAGAAAGCGTCAAGCCCCTTTTGTCTTGACCTCATAGCCCTTAGCAGGTACACTATCAGAGCTATTAAAATTAAGACAGAAACGGATGCTTTTATGTTACTCGGTACTCAGCGTATAGATGAAAATGGACACCTCGAAGTGGGCGGTTGCGACACAGTTGCCCTTGCAAAAGAATTTGGAACGCCGCTCTACGTGATTGATGAAGCGGAAATTCGGAAGACAATTCGCGCTTACCGTGCCGCCTTCGATGAGGTTTATCCAAATCACAAAATCTACTATGCCTCGAAAGCATTTTTGACGCTAGCAATGGCGCGACTGGTGGCGCAAGAAGGCTTGTGCATGGATGTGGCTTCGCTCGGCGAACTCTATGTTGCCCTCCAAGCGGGCTTTCCCCCTGAAAAACTGGCTCTTCATGGCAACAATAAATCTCTCGAAGAACTTGCTTACGCCGTTGATTCGGGCGTGGGTCACATTGTTCTTGACAACTTTTACGAGATCGAAAACCTTTCGCGGTTGGCTCGCTCGAAAGACAAAACCGTAGATGTTCTCGTTCGTGCCGCTCCGGGCGTTGATCCTCACACGCACCGCCGGATCCGCACGGGTCAGGCGGATACAAAATTCGGCTTTAACATCATTGACGGTTCCGCTCTTGAAGCGGTGAAAATGGTCTTAAAAAGTGGAAACCTCACCTTTCGCGGGATTCACTGCCACGTTGGTTCGCAATTGCTCGATGCCGAAACCCATAAAGACGCGACTGAGATTATGGTCGGCTTAATGGCGGACATCGTGCGTGAGACGGGCGTGGCAGTGGAAGTATTGAACATTGGGGGCGGCTTGGGTGTACGCTACAAATCCGATCAGATCCCTCCAAGCTATCGTGAACTCGCCCTCAAAGTGACAACCGCACTGAAAGAAGCAATTTCCGCCGCCGGACTTCCGTATCCACAGTTACAGCAGGAACCAGGCAGAAGTCTTGTCGGTGAGGCGGGCGTTACGCTTTACACAGTAGGTGCGATCAAAACCGTCCCAATCAAAGAAGACCCCGGAACCCGAACCTATGTCACGATTGACGGCGGAATGAGCGATAATCCGCGCCCTCAACTTTATGACGCGGTTTACGAGTGTTTACTGGCGAACAAAGCCGATGAAACGCTTGAGAAAATTGTTACCATTGCCGGAAAGCACTGCGAAACTGACATTCTCATCTGGAACACGTTGATCGCAAGCCCCGCTCCCGGTGATCTGCTGGCGGTGCAAACGACAGGCGCGTATAACTTCGTCATGGCATCGAATTATAACCGATTTCTGCGCCCCGCCGTTGTGTTTGTGAACGAGGGTCAGGCGGATTTAGTGGTGAAGCGTGACACCCTCGAACAAATGATTGTCAATGAGTGTATTCCTGAGCGACTACGCTAGAGAGATTTTACAGCGATATGGGCAACTTCGACGCAACTAACTTTGCGATTACCGCACTGGTGATCATTTTCAGCATCACCCTGCACGAATTCGGTCATGCCATTGCCGCCGACAAACTTGGTGACGACACGCCGCGACGGCAGGGGCGTATTTCGCTTTCCCCAACGGCGCATCTCGATCCGGTTGGTCTGGTGATGATCTTGATGACCTGTTACTTCGGCGTTGGACTAGGTTGGGGAAAGCCTGTGCAGGTAGACTTCCGTAATTTCAGGAACGAACGACGCGATGATGTCATTGTCACCATTGCGGGACCCACAATGAATCTTTTGCTGGCACTTGTTTTTGGATTGTTCCTGCGCTTTATGATCTCTAGCGGATACGCTTCGGGTATACACCCTCTTTTGTTTCAGGTCTGCTGGCTGTTTGTGACTTGCAACCTCAGTTTGATGTTTTTCAACCTGTTACCGATCTTTCCCCTTGACGGTAGCCACATCATGCGACGCTTTTTGCCTCCGCAACAGGGAGAGCAATTTTACGCCTGGATGCAACAATTCGGACCGATGATTTTGCTGGGACTCGTCTTTTTTGGCGGTGGTATCCTCAGTTCGATTTTGTCCCCGGCAATCGCTAATACTACAAAAATTATCCTTGGTGCCTGACGGAAGGATTGGTTGCTTTTACTTTTTGATCCTACTCCTACTCACGCTCTCTGAAAGGCAATACCCTCTGTGTCCGATACAAAACGACTTTTAAGCGGAATGCAACCCACCGGAACCGGTGCGCTCCACCTCGGCAATTTCGAGGGGGCGTTGCGAAACTGGGTGCGCTTGCAAGACACCTACGAGATGTACTGTTTTGTGGCGGATTGGCACTCGCTGACCACGATGTATGCCGACCCAAAGGGCATTAAAGACGCCTCTTTGCAGGTAGCGGCGGACTATATCGCTTCAGGAATTGCCCCCGCGAAAAGCGCAATTTTTCGACAAAGCGATGTTAAGGAACACGCGGAACTGCACCTTTTGCTTTCGATGGTGACTCCTGTCGGTTGGCTCGAACGTGTCCCGACCTTCAAGGACAAGCGCGACCTGATGGAAGAAAAAGGGGCGGGTGACGAGAACGTTTCCTATGGATTGCTCGGTTATCCCCTTTTGCAGACGGCGGATATTCTGCTTTATCGCGCCCATGCCGTCCCTGTCGGAAAAGACCAGGCGGCACATCTGGAGATTAGTCGCGAGATCGCACGACGGTTTAATCACCTCTACGGTGCGGTTTTCCCGGAGCCTCAAGCGGTCATTCCCGAATTTACTTCGGCAGTTCCCGGATTAGACGGGCGGAAGATGAGCAAATCTTATGGGAACGCCATTTTCCTCTCCGACTCACCCGAAATTGTTGCGGAAAAAGTCAAAAACTCGTTTACCACGCCCACCAAAATTCGCAAAACCGATCCCGGTGTGCCGGAGCATTGCGTGGTGTGCCAGTTGCGAAAAATCTATGATCCAGACGGCTACAAAGTGTCCTGGGACGAAGACATTGCCGGGGAGCGCGGTTGTATGCAGAGCAAAAAAGAACTTGCCGAAATCTTAAACGCTTTTCTGGAACCGATCCGCAAACGCCGTGAAGAATTGCTGAGTGATCCTGCCGAACTGGAGCGTATTCTGCAAGACGGTGCAGTTCGCGCTCGTGCCTGTGCCGAAATTACGATGAAACAGGTGCGTGACGTCCTTGGATTCGCATAAATTTGCACAAGATACGGAGTGAAGACAAATGCCGGACAGATCAAATGGGGTTGCGGTTACAGCAGGAAAAGAAGGCGTTTTGTTCTCTATAAGTGCATATGAGGTGGGACGTCCTACGGCTACCTTCACACCTCCACGCTTCGAGGTCAATGGTGTTGAACGCGGTGATTTCAAGTTTGTTGCCACACAAACCCCAGAGACGATGCTACAGCATGGAACCGAGGAGCTACTGACCTACCGCGAGGAATCGGCGGAACCTGCGCTTACCCTGGTTGTCGCTGTGCGTGAACACGAAAACTCGCCTTTCATTCGATTTCGCTACACACTTACCTCCGACTCTCCCGCGCAACTCACCAAGACTGAGGGCAAAGACACTCTGCGCTACTTTGAGGTCAAGCCGAACCTGCAAAATCCGTCGCTCACTG
>JACMPS010000263.1 GCA_014377395.1 Chthonomonadaceae bacterium | reverse complement strand
TTCGCAGATTTGTTCGATAACGAAAAGTTGTGGGTGACAATGGATCGGGTCAACCTCAAGCCGCCGTTTAATCCTGCACACCCTGAGTATGACCACAAAGGCTTTACGCACTGGGACGCCGATACCTCAAAATCACTCACTTCATTCGGAGTGCAGGGGGTACTTGCCCTGCGGGACACCGATGAAACGATGGGCGGGTTTCAGTGTATCCCTGGCTTTCACAAAAACTTGGAAGCGTGGATTGCCAAACAACCGGAGGGACGTAGCCCCTTTCAGCCCGATCTCACCCGTCTTCCCGAAGGCATGAAGGTGACGTCGATCCCAATGGAGGCAGGTGATTTCGTGATCTGGCATCGCCTACTTGCTCACGGGAACGGACGCAATCTGTCGGACAAGCCCCGTTTGTGTCAGTATATTTCGTACTTCCCTGCCCCCCCGGAAGGACAGGAAGACGAGGAGGGCTATGGACGCGCAAAGCGAATCTCCTACTACGAAAACCGCGTGAACCCCACCGCGACTTATTTTGGGGGAGACCCTCGCGGTTGGGAAGCGAAACACTATCCTCCCGCCACGCTCAGTTCTCTCGGCAAGAAACTGCTTGGCTTGGATCGCTGGTAGGGGGCGGATCAGTCTCTCTTTTGTCTTCACCCCCAGCCCCTCTCCCTACGGATCGCTTAGGCTCACTGGTGAGAGGGGAGCAGATGCAAGGAGCGTTTTAGTCTCTTCTCTTGTCCACAACATTAAAACGGAGAGGGCATTCAGTCCACGTAGATGGACTTCGCTTGTGTGTAGCCGGGGAATTTATTCCCCGGATAACCCCCGGACTCCCTTCTTCGCTTCTTTACTATTGGAATGCTCATTCCCCGGATAATTTTCGGATCGTCTTCATCGTTGAGGATTTCAGTTCACGCGCAGATTGATTCCAAAGCCGCTTGTGTCAATGCCGTTGATTTTTTGGGTAAGGCGGTAGTCGCCGGAAAGCCGCAGGTAACGTCCCAACTTCACGCTCACACCCAGGGCAAGGCTCGGCGTAAAGGCGGAGCGATCAAACCCCAATTTTTCGGAGCGCAACTGACCGTAAAAAAGTCCGAAATCCACGTAGGGGCGAATCATATCATTGCTAAAGTCTTTGTAGAAGCGCACCGAGGGACCGATGAGGTTGAAGTAGTTATCACTGCTCGAAAAGGGGAAAAACTTGTCGCTGGTTCTGAGCCATTCCGCCCCGTACTGGAACTTGATATCTTTGCCAAGCGTGATCGGTCTTGCAAAAAATCCTAATTCATTGTAGAATTTGGCACTGCCGAGGGCGGCACGCCCTGACGAAGACGTCGGAAAATAGCCTCCGGGCGCAAGAAAGTTGCCGAGAGTACGAAGTAGTCTCGTGGTCTTCGAGTTGGTGTCTTGCGCGGATACCTGTGTCGGGACAAGAGAACACAGTGCAAGAGCGGAAAGCGCAATCTGTAGGGCTGATTTGGTCTCAAACATGGGGGAACTCCTGTTCTTTACACGCTAACGAGCAGAATTATTCTACCCGCAGAAACGCCCATATCATGCCCTCTTTTTTCTGAAAGATGGATTGTTGAGAGAAGTCGAACAGAAGACCGTCTCGTTTTGTCGAAAATTTGTTGTGAATAAGGAACCCTTTGTGAACTTAAAATCGTGCCTCCCCGTTGCCGCCGCTCTCCTTGCGTCCGGCACTTTTACCCCTTCCCTTCAGGCTCAGCGCGGCAGACCGGGAGGCAATCCCTTTAAGACCGCGACGCCTATTTATGCCCGTAATCGGGAATACGATCTCAAAAACGTTCAGGTTGTCCTGAAGGTAGACGCCGAAGAACGCTCTGCAACCGGGCAGGTCACACACAGGCTTGCGTCTCTAGGCGATAACCTGAAAAACATCGTGTTTGATGCGGGTGACAATCTCCAGATTTCGGGCGTCACCGTAAATGGAACCGTCGCGAAGTTTGTTCATGCCAAAGATTTGCTCACTGTCACGCCTACAACTCCCCTGGAACGCAACAAAGACGCGAACGTGGTGATCTTGTACAAGGTGCTTTCCGCTTCGAAAAGCGGCGGATTGCTCGGCTTGGAGGGGTGGCACTGGATTACTCCCACCGCCACACGACGCCCAATGTTCTGGACACAGGGCGAGACACAGGGCAACCATTTCTGGGTTCCGATTTACGATTATCCCAACGACAAATGCACCACCGAAACGATTACCACGGTGCCGGAAGCGTGGCAGGTCATCGGAAACGGCACGGGGGGAAAGATTAGCGAAGACCGGGAGAAGAAAACTCGTACGTTCCGCTGGAAAATGACTCAGCCTCACTCGACCTATCTGCTGTCTCTTGTGGCAGGCGAACTCGATGTGAAGTACGATAAATGGGAGGGAAGGCAACTTATTTACGCCGTACCGAAAGGCAGGGGCAAATATATTGACGATAGTTTCGGGGATACGAAAGATATGCTGACTTTCTACTCCAACATCCTCGGTGTGAAGTATGCGTGGCCCAAATACGCGCAAGATGCGGTTTATGACTTTGGAGGCGGAATGGAGAACGTGTCTGCCACCACACTTTCCGAAGCCGCCTTGACGGACGCCCGAAGCGGTTTCCGGGGAATGGCAAGCTTGAATTCTCACGAACTCGGACATCAGTGGTTTGGCGATTTGATCACTTGCAAAGACTGGGGCGAAATCTGGCTGAACGAAAGTTTCGCCACGTTTATGCAACACATTTACTTTGAGCATAGCCGGGGCAAGGACGCCTACGACATCGAGCGCGAACAATCCCGACAGGCTTATCTCGCTGAGTCGCGCCGCTACAAGCGTCCTCTCGCCACAAAGCAGTATCCCAATCCCGGAGCGATGTTCGACAGCCATACCTATCCTAAGGGCGGTATTATTCTGCATATGTTGCGCCGCGAACTCGGTGACGCGGACTTTTTCCGGGGATTGAAATACTATCTGGAGAATTATGGGTACAGGGCTGTAGAATCCAAAGACCTGTCTCGCTCCTTTGAGGAAGGCACGGGCAAGAACGTCGAAGCCTTCTTCAACCAGTGGATTTACAAGCCGGGACACCCCGAAATTGAAGTTACGTGGAAGTACGATGAGGCGGCGAAACAAACGGTTGTCACGCTGAAACAGGTGCAGGACACTTCGGAAGGCACCCCGATTTATGATTTGCCGATTACGGTGGGATCTCTCCACGCAAACGGGGACATGGAACGAGTCACAGGACGCATGACCGGGCAGACTTACGAAGTCCGCCTCAATAGCATGAGCAAGCCCGACGCCGTGATGGTTGATCCTGACCATGATCTGGTAAAGGAACTCAAGGTCACCTATACCGACGCAGAAAACGCGGTCATTCTCACAAAAGCCCCGTGCATTGTGGATCGGCAGACTGCCCTCAGACGCATGACTGCGGGGGGAGCCGCCGTCAGTAACGCGACCTACGCGCTTTTTGTGGACGCACTGAAAACGGAGAAAAACGACGAGCAATCCGCTTCGCTCTTGACGCAAATTGCGAAATCCGACAATGAAAAGTACCGCGCTCTGTACCGTGAGTTGGCACTGGACAAGAAAATGCCCTATCGCCGCGCCACAGCGTTGAGGAGCCTTGTCGCGTTGCCCTTTCAGAAAGAGGACATGGCACTTTTCCGGGATGCCGCACTGAGTGACACCGAGTATTACGTGATTACCGAAGCGGGATTGGCGGGATTAAAGCCTGTTTGGAAAGAGAATCTTGCGGTTTACAAGCATCAGGCACTTTCGGATTCGAGGAATGACCGCCTTGCACGGGCGGTTCTGCGCGTGATCGTCGATGCCCTCGACAATGACTCGACTCCGGTTTTGCTGAGCGTCGCACAGAACACGAAAGCCGGCAACGTGGTACGCAAGCAAGCATTGGAAGGACTGCAAAAGGTAGGTCTCGGTGACACGAAAACTCGTGAGGGGCTTGTGGGTCTGCTGAAGGAAACGAATGAGGACGTTCAGATTGCCGCCCTCGAAACTCTCAGGGAACGAAAAGACAGGGATGCAATTTCCGCCGTCAACGCCCTGCTCTTCTCCACCAAAAGCAATAAGGTGAAAGCCGCCGCAAAGGAAACGGCAGACGGGTTGAAGTAGGCTCATATAACTTGCCTCACGTAAACGAGAGCAAACACAAGGTCTTTTCTCCCCCCTCTTTCGCACAGAAATCGGTAGAAGGTCAGAGGCATCTACTCCCCTCTCTTCCGAAGCATGAGGGAATCAGGAGAGGGGTGATTGGACGAGATCAGGGGTGAGGTCTATTCTGGAAACGATGGCAAATTCTAACCCCCTCCTAATCTCCCCCTTGCGTAAGGGGGAGGAACAGGATTGGTGCGTTTACTCTCTCATGCTGAAATGAAAGGACAACTTTTTCAACAAACTCACAGTAAAAGAGAAGAAGGAAAGCGTAGCACTTTCCCTCTTCTCTTTTCCTTCTGGATTGCTTGCCACAAATTGAACTGTTAGACAGTATAATCTATCGTATGTCCGATCAAACGCTCCCTCAACCGAAAACGGCGAAGAAAATCAAACGAACGCCTCCCGTTCATCCGGTGGAAAGCGAGTCCATTCTCGGCTTTCTGTGGGATGCGATCAAACTTTCCGGCGAAACGATCTCAACGATTGTGCGCGGCAAATTTGCATTGCACGATCTTGTGGTGCAAATGGCTTCGATAGGGGTGGACGGCAGTTGGATTGTGATTGCGATTGCCATGTCTACCGGGGCGGTCTTCGCGCTCTATACGGCGACTTTCGCGCTTTCGTTCGGGTTTGCAGAGGCGGTTGGCGGCACGATTGCCTACGCTGAACTCAACGAATTGGGTCCCGTACTGGGTGGCATTGCGTTTGCGGCACGGAGTGGAGCCGCAATCGCCGCCGAGATCGGTACGATGGTCGTCACAGAGCAAGTAGATGCCCTTAAAGCGATGGCGGTTCCTCCGGTGCGTTATCTTGTGGCTCCCCGTGTGCTTGCGGCGGTGATCATTCTTCCCTTTCTTACGGTGCTGGCGGACATTGCAGGGCTTTTCGGGGGCTACCTTTCGGCAACGGCAAGCGGGGTTCCGGGCGGGACGTACCTGGCTTCGATTTACAAGTACGCCCGTGCCTCCGATCTCACGAACGGTCTGATCAAGTCCCTTGTCTTTGCATTTCTTATCGGGATTATCGCGTGTTTGCAGGGATTAAAAACAAAGCAGGGCGCGACAGGGGTAGGACGCTCTACCACACGCTCGGTTGTCCTTTGTGTGATCAGCATGGTGATCGCAGACCTTTTCCTTGCCTTTATTCTCAAGCAACAGGGAGGCGCGAGATAATGAGGCAACCTCCCCTCTTTTCCTCAGAGCCAACAGAGAGACGGACAACTTCTCGATGAGTGCAATCCGTGTTAAAAACTTAATTTATGAGGTGCCGAACAAGCGAATTCTCAATGACATCACTCTTGAAATCAATCAGGGCGAAGTCGTTTCGATTATGGGCGGTTCCGGTTCCGGGAAAACGTCGTTGCTCAGAATGATGTCCGGATTACGCCGCCCCACTTCCGGTGAAATCTGGATTGACAACGAGAATATCGCCGCGATGGACGATCACGAACTGGACGAAAGACGCCTGAAAATCGGACTGGTATTTCAGTATGCGGCACTTTTCGACTCGCTCGATGTTTATGATAATATCGTGTTCAGCCTCACTCGCCACAATCGCAAATTAAAGCGTGAGCAACTCGATCAGGTGGTACGTGACCGTCTTGCTCAGGTGCAACTGGAGGGTACGGAACACCTTTTCCCGTCAGAACTTTCCGGCGGAATGCAAAAGCGCATTGGATTGGCAAGGGCGTTGGCAACCGAACCGTCTCTTGTTTTCTACGATGAGCCAACCAGTGGACTCGATCCCCTGACGGCACGTGCGATTGACGACCTTATCTTGGAAACTCGAAAGCGAAATGGCGTGACTTCTGTGGTCGTCTCGCATCATATTCCTTCGATCTTTCGTATCTCAGATAGAATTGCAATGATTGCAGAGGGAGAGATCGTGATTTTCGATACGCCCGACGCGGTGCGGAAGAGCGATAATCCGACGGTGCGGGAATTTATCGCGCCTGATTTAGAGAAGGGCTAGGGCTTTATTTATGTATGGCAAGGCAGTAGCGAAAAACGCGGTTTTTTTGCTGATAGGAGTCGTGGGAACGTTTTTTGCGTATCGCTTTCTGCTCCATATTAGTCCCGATACTTACCGTGTCGTCGTGATTTTTAAGGACGCAAAAGGACTGGTGAAGCAATCCTTTGTGCGGATGCAGGGCGTACAGATCGGCGAAGTCGAAAGCGTAGACTTGAATACCGAGGTGAAGACAAAGGGACATTTCGGTGATCCACAGGTGACGCTCAAGATTTATAGTAAGTACAGTATCCCTAAAAACTCGCGGTTTAGAGTGGTTTCCGGTATTCTGATCACCAGCCCGACGATTGAGATTATTCCTGGCGATACTGACCTTATGCTGATGAAAACCAACGTGGCACGGGTGACGGGTGAGGAAACAGGCGGTGCTTTGGAAGCCCTCAGTCCTGAACTCGCGTCTACGGTCAAGCGGCTTAATGCTTCATTCGACGGTATCAGCGAAAAACTTAATGGTTCTTACGGTAAAATCAATAAAATTCTCGACTCAACTCAAACGCTACTTGTCACTTCTAATAAAACGATTGGTAAAACAGGCGAGATTATTGGTGATCCGAAAGAGGTACGCCTGAAACTGATCTCTACACTGGACAATTTCAAGCAGGTGTCGCAACAGGCTTCCGGCACGGCGGTTGACTTGCGAAAACAATTAAATGGTTTGCTCGCTTCGAGCAAGGGGAATCTCGACGAGTTGAGGCAATCCCTGCTCAACATTTTTGATCGCCTTGATACCACGCTTGATGACGCCAACACCGTCGTCAAAAAGTTGACGGAGCAGGTGACAGACCCTCGTTTGCAGTCTTCTCTTCAAGAAACGCTCGATCTGGGACGAACCACGCTTGCTCGTTTCAATCAAATCGCCTCTGATTTGCATCAGATTACGGGCGATCCGCAGTTACAAACCGATCTTAAATCATCAGTCACAAACCTGCAGAATGCTTCAAAGAGTGGTTCTGAAGCAGTGGAAAAGGTCAACAATTTACTCGGTGGTCTCACGGGAAAAGACGGCAAAGCCAAAAAATTCACGCCGCCTCAGTTCAGTCTTTTCGCGAATGCCTCCGAGGGGATAGATCCCGGCGTTTTCCGTGCGGACATTGAAGGGCGACTTGGTTTCGGATCGAAAGAATTTTTGCAGGCGGGAATTTATGATGTCGGGCAAAATGCTCGATTGAATTTACAACTTGGACGCAAACTGAATGACCGTTTCTCGTTGCGATATGGCATTTTCGCCTCAAAACTCGGAGCCGGTCTTGATTATCAGTTCAATCCAACGACAAGTATTCGCACGGATTTATATGATACTCGCACGCCACGCCTTGACTTTCGCACCCTTTTCAGGGTAAATAAAGACGCTTACTTGTGGATAGGAGCCGACTCATTGTTCAGCGATCCTCATCCACGTATCGGAATTCAACTTACACGTTAGCGCTGGAATTAGGTGGGGTTTCTGACAGTACGGGCGCGAGCCGGCAAGGTCGTCTTGATTTTTCAACGATCCGTGACCATCGCCTGACCCCGGACAACACGCGCCAGGAGACATAAGATCAATGAAGGTCATTCTGACCCGCGACGTCCCGAAGGTGGGGCAAGACGGCGAAATTGTCGTCGTCGCCGATGGATATGCACGTAACTATCTTTTTCCTCGCCAACTTGCCGTCGTTGCAAAAGGTGCGGCAGTGAAACAGCATGAGGCACGACTTGCCCGCGAAGCCACCAAAGTTTCAGACCTATTGGTTTCCGCACAGGCAAGCGGTGA
>JACMPS010000262.1 GCA_014377395.1 Chthonomonadaceae bacterium | reverse complement strand
GATTTTTTCGCGGGTGATCTCGATCAGGCAAACCAATTTCAGTAATTGCGGTGAAAGACGCCGTGATACGCGCTCACTCATCTCAATTGAGCGAGTTCCTACAAGAACAGGTTGTAGCTTGCACGAAATCCGCAAAATCTCCGCCGTGATTCCGCGCAGTTTATGCTCTTCCCGCTTGTAAATCACATCGGGGCGGTCTTTGCGGACAATCGGTTTGTTGGTCGGAACGACAATAACGTCGAGCGCGTAAATTTTGCGGAACTCTTCCTCTTCGGTTTTCGCCGTTCCCGTCATGCCACTGAGTTTCGAGTAAAGGCGGAAATAGTTCTGGAAAGTGATTGTCGCGAGAGTCTGACTTTCGTTTTTAATTTCGACGTGTTCTTTTGCTTCGATTGCCTGATGCAATCCGTCGGAGTAGCGTCGTCCAAACATAAGTCGCCCGGTATTCTCATCCACGATGATAATTTCAGGACCCTCGCCGTTATCCTTTACGACATAATCAATGTCCTTTCGGAAAACGCCGTTCGCTTTAAGGGAAGCCGAAATATAGTGCATCATTTTAAAGTCTTCGGTGATGTTGTCCACTCCGAGAGCTTTTTCCATGTAGCCGACACCCGCATCTGTGATCGTTGCGGTTTTCGCTTTTTCGTCTACGACATAATGAATCTCAGCGTTGAGTTTGTCGGCGTTGGGGTTGTCCTTATCGTTTTTGGGATCGTCCACACCCTTTCGCATTTTCGACACAACCCGATCCATTTTCGCGTAGTCGTCCGTGTCCATTTCCACCATACCGGAAATGATCAGCGGGGTACGGGCTTCGTCCACGAGAATCGAGTCCACTTCGTCTACAATCGCGTACTGAAGATCACGTTGCACAAGGTCATCGCTTGAAAACGCCATGTTGTCACGCAAATAATCAAAGCCGTATTCGTTGTTCGTGCCGTAGGTGATGTCGCAATCGTAGGCTTCTTTTCGCGCACAGGCACGGGCGTTGGTATAGCGTGGATCGGGATCGTCATACTCAGGATCATAAATGAACGAACCGCCCTCGTCCCCGGTTTCCGGCGATTGCCCCTGAATGATACCGAGACTCATACCGAGCAGATGATAAATGGGGCCGTTCCAGACGGCATCGCGTTTCGAGAGATAGTCGTTGGAGGTGACGAGGTGTGCGCCTTTGCCCAGCAGAGCGTTGAGCAGAATGGGGGCGGTGGCAACCAGGGTTTTCCCTTCGCCCGTTCTCATCTCCGAAATATGTCCATCATGGAGTGCCATGCCGCCGATAATCTGAACGTCGTAGTGCCTCATGCCCAGGGTACGCTTGGAGGCTTCGCGAACGAGCGCAAAGGCTTCGGGCAGCACGAGGTCAAGAATGGGGTCATAAATGCGGCGGTCTGCCTCGCGGCGTTGCTGATCGGTAAAGCCCGTCCAGAGGGGTTCGGCGGCGGTGCGTTGCTTCGCGTATTCCGTCTGCACTTTTTCGCGCAGTCCGTCGGTGTAGGCGCGAAGTTCCTCGTTGGACATCGGCTCGAATTTTGGTTCGAGTGCGTTGATCTGCTGGACGACCTTGCGGTAGCGAGCGACTTCTTTCTCGTTGTTGTCGAACAGTCTGCTGAAAAATCCCATGATGTGGGCGGTCTCCCGGAAATTGATTGCCACGCTCTTTGCAAGCAGGCGGCACTGTGAGGTGTCTGAGTTGATCTGATAAAAGTCTGAATGCGTGTAAGGTTCACGAGAATACAAAGCGAACACAAAACGAAGTATCGGCAGAACGGGACTTTCTCTTCGCTTTTTCCTCAAAGAGTATACCTGTGCATCGTTACGGAGTCAAACCGGGAAAACGTTCCTAAAGGGGATTTGAGGGGTGGGGCAGGGGAGAGTGAGCGCATCAATCGGGTCTCTTCTCCTTATGCACTTATCTTGTCCCTTAGTGAGAAATGGAGTCGGTGCATTGCCGCAGGAATAAATTCCGCGCTCGGAGGCGTGCCGCCCCGTGTCCTTCGGACACCCCATTTGTACTATCGGGCTGAAACAAAAAGTTCTTAAGGACTGAAAAGGGATTGCCTTTGCTTTTGCATTGAGTCTACGGAGGTGGACTTTGCGCTTTTGTAGCCGGGGAATGAATTCCCCGGACTCCCTTTCAATGATCTGAAATCCCGTTCTCTAAGGGACAAGATAAGCCCTCATGCAAGGGGGAGGTTAGAGTTTGCCATAATACGGCGGACATCAATTCCGCTTAGCCGCTTCTGCGGCGTCATTGAAGACTTTTCCGACCCTCTCACTTGGAAATAAGGCTCTCCCTGAATGTCAGGAAAAGCCTTTTGATGACGCATCACTTTGTGGAAGGTGGGTTGATTATTTTTGATCTTCGGTTTTTAGGATAGGTTCAGAAACTTCAGTCTCTTTCATTGGGGCAACTGACGGCTTTTGCTCAAAAGGAAGCACCATTAACATTCTTCCACCAGGGTAAAAGCGGTGATCAGTAGAATAACTAGCAGTTGTCTCCAACAATTGTGCAATCGGGTAGGTTATTTTTCTGCCCGCTCCGTAATCGAAGACTTGAATGCCGCCGTTATCCGATATTCCAATATATCTGAAGATAGTTGTACTTATATTAGGAGTATAGAGTGCGTTGACCTTTTCAACCCGAATGGAACTTGGAGAAGGTGGTTGTTGTGAGGGATTATTATTATATGCTCCAATGATGATTTGAGCCTTCTTTGGTACTTTTATCCGGACACTAGCATGAAAGAAGACAAGCCCTTTGCCATTTGTC
>JACMPS010000261.1 GCA_014377395.1 Chthonomonadaceae bacterium | reverse complement strand
TTTACGACTGAGCAACAACAACGTCGTGAGGCGCAGGACACCGGTCAGGAATTTCCTGCCGAAGCACAAACCGAATTGGAGCAACGGGTGATGACCGAAGTACGCGCCGCAGAAAAACGTGCCGCTGCCTTGCCGGAAGCCCGTTCGCTGTCAACATAAGCGCAAACTCAGTTCTCTACTCGGCTTTGCGATCCGCCATTGTTTCAAGGTTGACGATCACTCATCGCAGGAGATCGAGAAGAACTTCTTTTTTCCGTTTCATCGAAACCCTCCAAAACTTCCTCATTTGCCTGACGCAACACCTCAAAAACTTGATCTATCTTCTCAACTGCAATCGGGCACAAACTGATAAGACTGCTCCGCTTGTCAACCGTGTCCTGCTGTCGCTGAATTAAGCCCGCTTGCTCCATCCGTGACAACATTTGTGCCATCGTGGGTTGTTCGATCTGAGCGAATCGGGCGAGTTTCTTTTGAGGGAGAGAATCCCCCTTCTTTTCCTCGCCGGAGAGCGAGATTGCCATTCAAGAGGTTGTCGAGAGACTACAAGCCGGATTCTAGGACAAAAACGGCGAAATGTTTGCCTCCGCCTTTGCGCCTCACCATGATTACATCGTTGTTGACGGAAGGTTGATTCCAAATCTGACCCGCGAAATAAACGCACGGGTACATCAGGGGCTATTTGAGGGAAGCCGTTCAGGTGATCTTGGCAATGACTTGAGCAAAATCAAAATGCGGTGCGAAATTATTAATCTTCGCTTTCTGACTTCTGAAATCGCTGTTGTCCACATTGCGATGAAGACAGAAAGCGATAACGATACAATAGCAACCGCCGTGATGCAACAACAAGAGGGAGAATGGTTGATCATTTCCTACCACAACGCGCACGCCTCGCATAATCCGCGCACTATGGACAATCCACCTGCTTGACGGGAGGCACAGAAACGGGGATAATAAAGTCTACCGCAAACGCTCGACGTAGAAGTTAAGAGGGCGTCTTTGCAGAAAGTCTTTCATGAGTTTATCCAATCAAGAAATCGTGGTGATCGGGGGCGGGTTTGCCGGGTGTGAGGCGGCATGGGCGGCGGCACAGCGCGGCTCGAAAGTCACCCTCTATGAGATGCGCCCAAACCGAAATACGCCCGTTCACAAAACCGGAGATTTAGCCGAACTCGTCTGCTCCAACTCCTTTAAGTCGAATTTACTGACTAACGCAAGCGGCGTACTCAAAGAGGAAATGCGGCGGCTCGGTTCTCTGCTGTTGCCGCTTGCCGCAAAGTACGCCGTTCCCGCCGGGGAAGCCCTTGCCGTTGATCGTGAGCCTTTTGCCCGTGCCGTCACCGAAGCCCTCTCTGCACACCCCAATATCACGCTGGTACGCGAAGAAGTCACCCAAATTCCCGACACGCGCCCCGTGATTATCGCGACGGGCCCCCTCACCTCTGATCACTTCGCCGCCGAAATCGCCCGACTGACCGGAGGCGACAGCCTTTCCTTTTATGATGCCGTTGCGCCTACCCTCACCTATGACAGCCTCGATCTGACGAAGGTATTTCGTGCCTCGCGTCGGGGAAGGGGAAGCCAACTCGTGAAGGAGCCGGACGCTCAAGCCGAGATTGAAGTCGAAACAACGGAAGAGGCAACGGAACCGGAAGGCGTGGGTTGCGGGATGCCTTCACAGGAAGAAAGTGCCGACTACCTGAACTGCCCCATGAACAAAGAGGAGTATATGGCGTTCTGGGAAGCCCTCAACACGGCGGAACTTGCGCCCCTTCACGATTTCGAGGAGGCAGAAGAAAACGCGGACGGCAGTAAAAAGAGCAAAATGGTCTTCTTCGAGATGTGTATTCCCGTAGAGGAACTCGCAAGAAGAGGTCCGAAAACTCTCGCTTTCGGACCCATGAAGCCTGTTGGCTTGACCGATCCACGTACAGGACGCTGGCCCCATGCCGTCGTGCAGTTACGGCAGGAAAACAAAGAGGGGACGTTGTGGGGATTGGTGGGTTTTCAGACACGCATGAAGTGGGGCGAACAAAAACGAGTTCTGAAACTGATTCCTGGACTTGAAAACGCGGAATTTGTGCGTTATGGCGTGATGCACCGCAATACCTACGTTAATGCTCCTAAACTTCTTGACGCCTCCTGCCAGTTGCGCGAACACCCCGGCATTTATCTCGCGGGGCAAATGACGGGCGTAGAAGGGTATCTTGAGTCGGCGGCAATCGGCATGATCGCCGGACTCAATGCACACCGTCAACTTAATGGATTATCCTGCGCCGTGCCTCCACGTGAAACCGTTCTCGGTTCTCTTTGTACCTACCTTGTCGAGAGTGACCCGAAACATTTTGCGCCGATGAACTCGAATTGGGGCGTTGTGCCGGAACTTCCCGGCGTCCCGGTGCGTGACAAACGCGAGAAAGGCAGACTAAAGGGTGAACGCGCCTTAGCCCTCTTTGATGATTTTATCAAAAGTCTCGGCGCAAACCGACCCGTCTAATTCGTAGGGTAGACTATTCGTAACGGGATCAGAGCAGTCAAAGCACAAGATCAAAAAATACCTGGAAAAACGGGCAGGGGGATTTGATGCCATTCAGCACCATTGAGGAAGCAATCGAGGAAATACGGCGTGGCAGAATTGTGATCGTGACGGACGACGCCGACCGCGAAAATGAAGGCGATTTCATCATGGCAGCGGAAAAATGTACGCCGGAAACGATGAACCTCATCACTCGCGGACGAGGAATTCCCTGCGTTGCCACGACTGCAAAACGCCTTAACGAATTGCAAATTCCAATGATGGTGAACAACAATACCGCCCGACTTGGAACCGCAATGGGCGTGATGGTGGACGCGCTGCACGGAGCCACCACCGGAATTTCCGCCTATGATCGTGCGCTGACCGCCAAAGTGTTTACAGACAAAGACGCAAAACCCGATGATCTCGCCCGTCCCGGTCATGTCATCCCTCTGAGAGCCGAGGAAGGGGGCGTTTTGAGACGAGCAGGACACACGGAAGCGGCGGTTGATCTCGCGCGGCTTGCAGGATTGTACCCGGCGGGCGTTCTCTGTGAGATTGTCGGGGAGAGCGGCGAAATGGCGAAACTACCTGAGATCGAAGAAGTCGCCGCAAAGTTCGACCTTAAAATTATCACCGTCGCTGACCTGATTCAGTATCGCAGACGCCATGAGCAACTGATCACGCGCGTGGCAACGACCCTGCTTCCCACCGGAAAATATGGTGATTTCACGGTTCATGCTTACACTTCGCAGGTGGAGCCGCACAACATCGCCGCCTTTGTCAAGGGCGATCTCACGGACGGAGAACCCGCCCTTGTACGAATGCACTCCTCCTGTGTCACAGGCGATTTGATTGATTCGCTTCGTTGCGATTGCGGGAGTCAGTTGCAACAAGCCTTGCAGATGATCTCGGAGGCAGGGCGCGGTGCCTTAATTTACATGGAGCAAGAGGGGCGCGGAATCGGCTTGATCAACAAACTTCGTGCCTACGAACTTCAAGAGCAGGGAGCGGACACCGTTGAAGCAAACGTGATGCTCGGCTTTAAGCCCGATTTGCGCGACTATGGTGTAGGGGCGCAGGTGATGGCGGACTTAGGCTTGAAAAAAGTGCGTTTGATGACCAACAACCCGAAAAAAGTGATTGGCATTGATGGCTACGGCATCGAAATTGTGGAGGAGGTTCCCGTTTCCATTCCTTCTAATCCGTACAATGAGCGGTATCTCCAAACCAAAGCCGAAAAAATGGGGCATATCTTCCGACCGGAAGACATTACCGTCTAAATGATTACGGCGCAAATATACGTTGGAATAAAGCAATCCATACGGCGGAACAAATTCGCCGCTAGTCCTGCGGACATTAAGACAATTTTATGAAAACAATCGAAGGTAATCTCACTGCACAGGGGCTGACGCTCGGTATCGTTGTCAGTCGCTGGAATGAATTCTTGACCAAAGCCCTGCTCGAAGGAGCATTGGACGCTCTGAAACGACATGGCGGCGATCCCAACTCCGCAACCGTTGTGTGGGTTCCGGGCAGTTTTGAGATTCCCCTTGCCCTGCAAGCCCTCGCGAAAACCGGAAAATTCGATGCCCTTGTCGCACTCGGTTGCGTGATTCGAGGTGCGACCTCCCATTATGACCACATCGCAGGGGCAGTGAGTAGCGGCATCAACAGCGTGGCACTCGAAACCGGAGTTCCCTGCGCGTTTGGCGTGATTACGGTGGAAAGTATTGAGCAGGGCATTGAGCGTTCCGGCTCCAAAGCGGGCAACAAGGGCGCGGAAGCCGTGATGGTTGCCGCAGAAATGGCAAACTTGCTCCGCCAAATCAGAGGCTGATTTTCGCAGTTTAATTTTGACTCTGCGTATCGATCCGCAAAAAAATGTTGAGCAAGTTTTTGCTCAGGGCAAAATCTGAGGACTAGTGTGTCCGAGTTTTAGCCAATTCAGGGGCGGTACGCCTCCGAGCGCGGAACTTATTCCTGCGGAGAGCGTACCAATTCTACTTGTTCAACATAAGTCGAATAAAAAATAGGTGTGGTGGGAGAGAGTGATGGTAAAACGAATCGTTGGCGTGGGGCTGGTTTTTGTGATTGGCGTTGGGGTGGGGTGGACGCTGTTGCGGATCCAATCGGGGCGACCTGCCGGAACAAAAGAAGCGCAAACTCATGCCATTCAGGTGCTGAGTCAGACGCCGCCAACCCTCGTCAATGACCGCAACGAAATTGTTACAGCAGTCAAGAAGATCGAACCCGCCGTTGTCAACATTGACACGGTGGGCACCGTTCAGACCGACAGTACCTTACCGTTTGCCCCCCGTGAAGGCGAGGTGCGCGGTAAAGGCTACGGCGTGATCGTGACCTCGGACGGCTATATCGTCACCAATAACCATGTGATCGAGGGCGCAAGCAAAGTCCGAGTCACGCTCACCGACAACCGATGGTTTTATGCGAAACTTGTGGGAACCGACCCGCAAACCGATCTCGCTGTGGTGCGTGTTGAGGCAACAAATTTGCCGACGGCGCAACTTGCCGACTCCGATTCCTTGCAGGTAGGCGAGTGGAGCATTGCCATAGGTAATCCGCTTGGGATTGGGTCTTCAGTTTCGCTGGGCATTGTGTCGGCGGTTAATCGCCGCAACCTCCAGATTGATGAAACCCGCATCATTGATGGTGCCATTCAGACCGATGCTGCTGTCAACAGGGGCAACTCAGGTGGGGCACTCGCTAATGCAAGCGGTCAACTCATCGGGATCAATACTGCGATTTTGAGTTCGGGACCCGGCGGCGGAAGCATCGGACTGGGCTTTGCGATTCCCTCTAATACCGTGCGCCGCATTATTCGTGAGATCATTGCCACCGGGAAATCAACTACGGTCACTGTAGAAAAAGCATGGCTTGGAATTCAATTCGATGCCGTCCCGGAAAATGTTTTCACCGAGTTGGGAATTGAGGCAGGGCGGGGGGTGCTTGTGAAAAGCATCATTCCCGGCTCTCCTGCCGTTGCCGCAGGTTTGCAAAAGGATGATGTAATCACCATGATCGGTGGGAATTTGATCGGGGATCAGGCGGATGTGCGTCAGGTGGTCAGTTTGCACAAAGTGGGAGAAAAAATTCCCGTGAAGGTTTTACGCCAGCTCGGCGGCGAGAAAGAAATCATCGTGACGCTGGGGGCAAGACCCGCCACGTTAGGCTTTCGATAAGCGAAAGAGAGGTACGGAAAAAAACTGTAAAGCCTCAAGTCGGCACTCCAAGAAGGTATTGAAAAAGTCTTTGCTCAGATCGAAAATCTAACGGGTTTTGTGTCCGCGTTTTGTCCCTATGGGGCGGAACGGGGCGCGAAATTTATTCCTGCGTCCATGATTTGGAGATAGATGCGTTCAACTGAGTTTGACGGCTTGAAGGTGCTGGTGCAAGAGATTTCTTGTTTTGTTAGTCCGTCTGTCAGGAGAAGTCTCGATGTCGGAAAAAGATTGTGCATCAATCGAAGAGAGTGAAAATCCCGACGAGTTAGCCGGGGGAGAGGAACCGCTCGGTTTGACGAAAACCCCGTTACAGGCGGAATTACTCGCTTCAACAGTTGACAGCCAACTCAGGGAAATCGCAACTTCCCTCCATTGTGACCGTCTGATTACGCTTTTTTATGATGCCCCCGAAGCGATTTTTCGTGTGGATCAGCACTTCGGGTTTGTGCCCCTACCGGAAAAACTTCTCTGTGATGTGACCATTTCCGCTTCCATTTTCCCTGATTGGCTCCTTTCTCCTGAAACGTTTCAGCCTCTGGTTGTCCCGTCTTCTTCTCTGCCCGAACCGCTCTGTACGCACCTTTCGGGATGTGTCACCCTCATTTCGCTCACCTTGCCGGGGCATCCGATAGGACTTTTTCTGGGTCAACTTGATTCTGTTGCCGAACCCGACTCCGCGCTCTGGAAAGAAACCGCCCGACAGGCGTCTTTTCGTGTCGCACTTCTCACGGAACTCGTACAGACCACTCTCGCCTACGAAAGCGAACTCAAACTTCGTGCCAAGGCCAACGAACTGACCGCCTGTATCCTCGACGGTGCTTCGATCACTTCGGTCGGGCAAAGCATTACCTCGATTGTCGCACAACTCTTGCAAGAGGAACGAACCGCCCTCTATTTAAGCGAAGAGGACGGGCGAACGGAACCTGTTCATTTACGAAACCTTTCCTCTGAATACGGAAAAAAGACGGCGGAACTGGCTCCCTACAGCCCAATCATTGCCCGCGCCCTTGAGTTTGGACAGCCCTATCATGCTCATAATGTTCAGAACGACTTGCAAATGCCACTGCAAAAACGAGAACTATTTGTGCAGGAAAAAATTGAGTCGTTGCTGATCGCTCCCCTTCAATTTGCGGAAAAAGTTTATGGGAGCCTTGTCGTTTATCCCGAAGGAGACCGGGAATTTACTTCTGCGGAACTCGCGGTTTTTCAGAGTTTCGCTGATATTTCCACCTTTGGCGTTGCGCTGTCACGTCAACTGGAACAACAGAAACAACTCGCCACTACCGAAGAGCGCAATCGCCTTGCCCGCGAAATGCATGACACTGTGGCACAGGCACTCACCGGGCTGGCAATTCAACTGGAAACGGCACAAAATTATCTCGCGAGTGGAAATCAGATCGCTACAGGAGAGATGCTGAAAAACGCAAGACTCTCGGCGAAACACGCTCTGGAGGAGACGCGCCGTGCGGTGCAGGGGCTTAATCCCCTCTCACTGGAGAGTTCGACGCCGAGCCTTGCACTGGAGGCGGAGGCAAAGCGGTTCGGGGAAGAGCAGGGGATTGCCGCTCTCTTTCTACTGAATGGAGAAGAGCGTCCTTTGCCGCAGGAAACGCAAACCGCCCTGATTCGCATCGCGCAGGAAGCCCTCAACAATGCCGCAAAACACGCGAAAGCGAGTCGAGTGCGTGTTGGCTTACAGTTTCTTTCGGAGGAAGTCAGTCTTTGTGTCGAGGATGACGGAGGTGGTTTCGACGTTGATTCATGCCCTGCGCCGGGTCCCGAAGGCGGCTATGGATTGTTCGGGATGAGAGAGCGAGCGCGATTGTTGGGCGGCGAAGTGAAAATCGAGAGCACGCCGGGGTGGGGTACGCGGGTGCTGGCACATTTGCCAGACGCAATCAATCCTCCCCGCGCCGAAGCCCCTCTTCAAAGTGCTGCGTCGCTTCTGACCCGTAGCGCAACTCTTCCGGTACAAATGACCTCCTCAATGACGATCTCGATCCCCTCTGGTGAAACACTGACGCCCATTTTGCCTTCCCCCGCGAAAACCTCGCTTCGTGTTTTGATTGCAGACGATCATCAGGTGACTCGTCAAGGGGTGAAGTTTTTGCTGGAGGCAACCGGAGAAATCGTCGTGATTGCCGAAGCGAATGACGGATTGGAAGCCCTGAGAGCCGTTCAGGAAAATTGCCCCGATGTCGCTCTTTTTGATCTCAATATGCCAAATTTGGACGGGATCGAAACTCTGCGCCGTCTGCGTGTGACGCACCCGCAATTGCCTGTCGTGATCTTTACCTCGTTTCCCACTGATGACACGTTGCGGGACGCGCTCAGGGCAGGCGCGAAAGGCTACCTCAAAAAAGACGCCGCTTCTTCGGAGATTGTCGCCGCCATTCACGCCGCCTTTCACGGGGAAACCATACTGGGGCAAGATGCTACCTTGCGATTGGCGGGCATCACGGAGCGAGGCAAGGAGGACACTCTGCCGGAACGTGCCCTTGAAGTGCTTCAACTTCTTGCACAGGGAGCCAGGAACAAAGAGATTGCTGCTCGCCTCTTCATTTCAGAGCGCACGGTTGAGTATCACCTCTCCACACTTTTCAGTCGTCTGGAAGTTTCTAATCGCACCGAAGCCGTGCGTGTCGGTCTCGATAAAGGGCTGATTAAACGCTGATTTGGGGCAGGTTTTCCCTCTCCCATTTTCTTTCTTTAACTTTCCGTTAAGATTTGTCCTGACCGCTTGACACAGAGAGACGTTTCTGATAAAATGTCCTTGCGTTTCACGGTTGTCACGACGAGCGGCATGAGTACGAGAGTTCCGGTAGTTCGGGTTATCGGATAGCGGTGCGCTTGGTTTTCGGTTCGGATAGTCGCGTGAAAGAGGTCGCGGACAGCCTCTGTGTTCGTAAGTATGACCTTTCCAGGGTCCCTTCAGGAGAACGAGTACCAGTGTCTAAGAGAATTTACGTCGGCGGTCTGCCTTACACCGCCACCGAAGAAGACCTTGAGAACTTCTTCGCATCTGCCGGCAACGTCAAAGAAGCCACTATTATTACTGACCGTTACACCGGAAAAGCCAAAGGCTTCGGCTTTATCGAAATGGACACGGATGCCGAGGCGGATGTTGCGATTGCAACTCTGAACGGCGCGGACATGGGTGGACGCACCCTGACCGTCAACGAAGCCAAACCGCGTGACGCGGTAGGTGGTGGAGGCGGTGGTTACGGCGGCGGAGATCGCGGCGGCGGCGGCGGTTATGGCGGGGGTGGAAGTGATCGTGGCGGCGGTGGCGGTGGGGGTCGTTCCGGTGGAGGGGGAGGCTACGGCGGTGGCGGTAGTGACCGGGGCGGTGGTGGTTACGGTGGGGGCGGAAGTGATCGCGGCGGCGGTGGACGCGGCGGAGATCGTGGCGGC
>JACMPS010000260.1 GCA_014377395.1 Chthonomonadaceae bacterium | reverse complement strand
TCGCTTCCATGATTGATGCGACCGATGAGACGATGAAGGAAATGGCACTGGGGAAACTCAAGGCAATGGCGATTTCTTCACTCTCCAATGGCAAGCAACTCGGCACTGCGCTGATGATGTACATTCAGGACTACGACGAGACGATGCCCTACCCAGCGAAAGACTACAAAAACATGATCCACCCCTACGTTAAAGATCTGAAGGTTTTCCACTCTCCCGCCGCTCCGCCCGATGAGAAAGTTTCCTACACCTTCAACAAAAATCTGGAGGGAATTCCGCAGGCCTCCATCGTAAGCCCCGCCGAAACCGTGATGCTGTATGAGGGGACAGGGGCGAAACCGGAATATCGTTACGAAGGGAAAACCGTAATCACGTTTGCCGATGGTCACGCCAAATTAATGACATCCGCCGAGGTTGCGAAACTGACGTGGAGCGATAAAAACTGGAAGCATGAGATTGTGGAACCCGTCAAGCCGAAGCCGATTACAAAAAAGAAGCAAAGTGGCTCCAAAACGAAAACAAGGAAACACGGCTGACGCGCCCCTCTCTTTTTCCCAAGAAAATTACTTCACGCAAAGCAAAAACCGTCTCCTCAACAGAAAACGGTTTTTGCCTTTTAACTTCCGTCGCAAATGCTACGGGGCGTCTCTTCCGACTCTTCGGTTTCCCAGTTATCGCAATCCAGACGCTTGCAATGCAACATTCGTTTGTTGGAACCGCTTTCCATTTCGACCGTTGCGATGGCGGAGTGACGACAGGACAGGCACAGGGACGGCTCGAGGAGGCGCACAATCTTCAGGCGCGTATTCTCGTTGGACATAATGGACTTACCTCGGCTATTTCAATCCCACGAGAATGAAAATCAAAATGAAGAATTTCAGAATGAAAAGTCACTTTTTGCAGGCGTGATGAATGGTTTTCAGGGCGTGACCGTCTCTGCCTCTGCCGACAAACTCGCCCTCTAGCTCCATTGCTCGAAAGCCGGGGAAAAGAGAGCCTGTCTAAGTCGTCAAAGCGGTCAAATGGGTCGCAAATCGAAGTCCACCCCTCTCATGTCCTTCCCCGTTCAGTCGTTGCACCGCTTCTCCTTCGGATTTTGCCCAGAAAATCCCGGCGAGTGTCGGCACAAAATGGTTTGCGATCACAAACAGCCTTCCATGCCGCGCCGTCACACGCTTTGAGAGGGAAAGCAGATCGTCACACCACTCCTCGACAACACTTTCCGTCCGCCGCAAATAGCCGACAGGTGAAGCGAGGTTGACAATAATTTCGCAGTGACCCGCCCCGATCAGCGTGTCCACGATCTCGCCTAAGCGGTCGTGGGTCGCCTCATTCCAGGGAAGAGACAGCGAAATGACAGGAATACCACAATGAAGATACAGTGACATCGTTCTTTGCGACTCGTTCATGGAAAATTCTCCCAATTCTTCTTTTTAGAGGATTAAACTCGGTGATTAATCCCGCGTCTAAACCTCTGAGATATTCGGAATTATCGGGACTTCCACAGACGAACGACAGAAGTATCGGCGAGGAATTTTAGCAGGGAGAGACCTGAAGGGCTTTGGGCACTTAAAACAGGGATTGATACGGGGGAAATCGTTACGCACAGCTTCTCTTCCGGGGGTTTTCAACCCCTGGAAAGGAGGGGTAGCGCGTAACGTGGATTAGGTGACAGGAAAATGCGGGGGAGTGCAAGACGTTCGCGCACGATCCCCCGCCAGGATCAGGGTTTCGTACCCTGCACACAAAAGAGCGTCTCTTCGGGGAGCGCAGGATGAAGGGTAAAACCACCGAGAACTCGGATGTCCGTAAATCCCGCTTTTTCGTAGAGAGCAACCGCTTGCGCCTGAGTGTACCAGAGACCCGCAGGGGAGCGGCGATGATGTTCAGTGAGGATAATCTCATCGTTTTGCAAAACTTCGTAGCGGTCTTCGGTGTGCCAGAGCTGCTTTTCCGGGCTGAAACTTTCCTTTGCCCATCGGCGAATGGTGAGTCCGTCTTCCGGGCGAACTTTCTCAAAGACTTTTTCCCATTCCGTCTGGAGGGGTGTTCCCGGTTTCCACTCAAAGGAAAAGGGCATCACCAGCACTCCACCGGGCAAGAGGTGAGCGTAAAAAGTGCGGATTGCTATCTCTGCTTCTGTTTTCTTGGTAAGCAGTTGAAACGAGCTTGAAGGAACGAAAATGGTTCGATAGAGACGCGGGAGGCTAAGCGTTTCCATGTGTTGTTCAGAGAGTTGAGGATGCAGACCGAGTTTGTCCGCTTTGTTCCGGCAAAGGGTCAGCATTTCCGGCGAGTTGTCCACGCCGTCTGCGTCAATGCCCTGCGCCAGAAAGTCCAGCAGGATTCTCCCGGTGCCACACCCGACGTCCAGCACGGGTTCGCCGAATTGTCTGATGGTTTCCAGCAAAAGTTTTCCTCTCCAAACGATTGATTGCTTTTGTGATGTCTTATTTTTCGGAGTCCACGGAGGTTGTCCAGAGAATGAATTCCCCGGCTCCAAAAGAGCCCCAATTACAGACGGGCGTGGCAAGATCATAAGCGGGCGTAGAGAGCGTACAAACGGGCGCAGAGAGCGACGGCCCCTACACGGTCTGCAGGTACATCCAATCACAAACTCCTGCTCAACGGTTCGCAGGTACATCCACCTGCGTGGACTCAAGAATTCCCCCTCTCATCCCTGATAAACCTCAGCGATCCGTAGGAAGAGAGATGATTAAGCAAAGTCAGGGTGAGGGAACAACTCATCAATCGTTCAGAAGGGGTGTTTTGCTAAACCCATGTCGCGAAAAAACACCCGGCGATCAGATGGGCTTGATCCTCCGGGTGCTTTTGTTTTTGTGGCTACTGAGAAACATTTCTCCTCTACAAGCAAGAAAACTGCGTCTCTCTTTCGCGCACCTTTATTTTCGTCTTGTTCGTGCGAAAACTTAACCCCTGTTCAATCTTTTTTCGCGGAGATGTCTTTCTCATAGGAGAAGGGAACTCGTTAGTTGCCCCCAAATAGGTTGCTGCCCATGCTAGAATTTACGATCTTCCAGAGACCACCCTCATTTTTCATTTCCAAATCTTTTTCCAGGGGGAGGCTCTGCCCGCCAATCGCCAATTTCAGTTTTACTTTTACGGTGGTGACGCCCTTGTCACTCGTTTTTGGCTCGCTGACACTGAGAATTGTTAGCCCCTTGAGTCCTTCTTTTGCACGCTCCTCAGTGCCAAAAACTGTAAATTTTCCCTTTGCCTGCACTGTATAAGCGTCTGCATCGGTAACGGATTTTTTCTCTTCTTCTGAAAAAGAGGTCGTTTCATACATTGTCTTATAATCCAGTATCTTGACCGCCTGAAAGTATTTTTTGGCTTGATCCTGTGGGTTGGTGCGATGTCCGTACCACCAGTAATACCCGCTTCCGCCAAAGACCACCAGAAAAAACAAAATGCCTGAGATAAGAGTGCCACGCTTGTTGGAGGTTTCGGCTTCCTCGAAGTTTTGTGAGGAAAGAGAAGCGCGAGGGTCTTTCAACTCCTGAACGTTGCTTCCTGTAAACGATTGTCCCCCGGCGGCTGGATCATCCGGGATAATATCACCCATGAGTGTGACGCGCCCACCCGCCGTTGTGGAGCCAGGACGCGGCGGAGGAATGTCCTGCGCCGACAGCGAAACCGGTTGAACCTGTTGAGTTTGCTGACCGATCTGCGCCGCTTGTGAAGGGTTGATGGAGTTTACGGGAGCGGTAAGATTGGGGTCGGGGACAACCGACGTAAAGCAAAGGGGACAGGTGGTTCTTTCTGTTTCATCAACGAGTTGCTCACAGCGGGGGCATTTGACCATGAAAAATTCCTTCGTCCGCCTCACCCTAACTTCTCCACACGGGGTGAAGCGATCAGGGCGGGCAGGGTATAAATGTGTTAGTAAGAGTATACGCCATAAGATACCCTGCGAAGACCGCAAGGATAACAGGACTCGCCCTTAATTTTTTTCCCGGAAGGGGCAAATTGAGATAAAAGCGAAACCGAAACCGTATGGCAACGTAAGTAAAGACGAGTTTAAGGGCGAGAATGATTGATGAATGGACAACAAATCTTACCGAATTATCGGTGAATTGCTGATCAAGAGTAGTCCAGAGTGAAGGAAACAGGGAATGACAGGCAATAATTTTAATGTGATTGACGGTGCAGTCGGAAAGAAACAGGCGGTTTCACCTGCTTCCGCCCGAAAGCGGCTTTTGCTGGCGTTGGTGCTGGCGGTGTCTCTTCAGTTTATTCCGTTCGCCAACATTTTGCTTTATCCATTGCGCCTTTTCGTCACTTTCGTCCATGAAAGCGGTCATGCGCTTGCCGCAATCGCTTCGGGGGGTATGGTGCAGTCGCTGGCAGTGATGCCGAATGGCGAAGGTGTGACAATGGCGGCAACCCCTCCCTTTCTCTCCTGGCTTACCTTTTCAAGCGGCTATCTGGGCGCGGCACTCTTCGGGGCATTGCTGATGCAAGTCGGGCGACTCAAGCACGGGAATGCAGGACGCCTCGCACTTGGATTTGCGGCAATCTCCATTCTGGTGATCACGTTTGCCTGGGCATTTCGTCCGTTTACTGATCCCTTCACACTGGTGGTTGGTCTCGGTTTATCTGGTTCACTGCTTTTGCTGGCGAAATTCCTCAAGCCGCAATTCGCACAATTTTTTGTGGCATTTCTTGCCGCGTTTTGTTCTCTGAACGCTCTGGGCGATTTGCATATCCTGCTTACCCTGACGCAAATGGGGTCGGCACATAATGATGCCGCAAACATGGCGAAATTTTACGGCGGAACTCCCTTTCTCTGGGCGTTGATGTGGGCAATGGGTGCCATCGTCATCACCGGGCTTTCCCTTCATAGTTTCCTGAAAGCGACGGGGGCAGGGCGTACAAAGTCCACACCGAAACCGTTTTCGCTGAGCCGCTAAACTTATGGCAGACAATGTAACGGAAACAGCCGAGCGGAAAACAACGTTGCAAGAAACAAAAGCAGAAGGAAATGACGCCGGTTCTTGCCAACATTGTGGCGCATTGGTGTATAACAACACCTTGCGATGCTCACAATGTGGTAAGTTCCCGGTTCGTATCCACCTTTGTCCGAAGTGCAAAAGCATTTCCGCCGTGGAAGCCATTCAGTGCTGGAAATGCGGCAAGCCCCTTGAATTGGACGGCGACTTTTTGTAGTCTGGCTTTTCTTTGTTTTCTCTTCGTTGAGCAATGCTTTCTTAAAACAATTCTCTTGAAGTTCAGTGCCGAATCTTAGGAACATTCCCTTTGTTTTCTTCTTTTTTAAGAAAGGACTTTTGATGAAACGCTCCCCTCTTCACAGGGCTTCACCCTGATCGAATTGCTCGTCGTTATCGCCATTCTCGCCGCGATTTTGTTTTCTGTCTTTGCACAGGCACGAGAATAGGCACGCAAAACCTCTTGTCTCTCGAACCTGAAACAACCTGGAACCGCACAAATGACGTATACGCAGGATTACGATGAGTCCTTCGCGCTGGCAGACCTCGAATATGTCGGGCAGAAATACTGGTATGATCTGACGTGGACGAAGACGATGCAACCGTACATTAAAAATTTGCAATGCTTTGTGTCCCTCCGGCAATCTGACCTGGACAGGGAAAACCGACCCGCTTGGTTCCGGGAAAATCGAAGACTCCGGGTTAGTCTCTGATCCGGGACGTGCAAAAGGCGGACCGGTTGTCTCCTACGGAATAACGACCCGCACCTATTTTTCGATTGGAGAAGATAACTACAAGGTACAAAAACGAGTGTGACTGTGCTACCGCCCTCTTATGATGGCATTGGCGGGTACGGCTATACTCCCGGCATGAAGTATCCCTCCCCGGCAAAATGCGGCAGTGACTCGTTCTTCAATGGCTCCGTACTTTCCTATACCCAGGCTGCCCTCTCGCGTCCCGCAGAAACGGCACTTTTGCAGGAAACCCGCTTGTGGGACAATGGCGGGTGCAACGGTTTTGTTGGTTTTCCGCGTGTGCGCCATACCCGCGAAAAAGTAAAGCCCGCCTGCGCGGGCTTTACTCCCAAAGATGAGGTTGCGGTAGGAACCACGAATGTTGCCTTTGCCGATGGTCACGTCAAGGGGATCAAAGACGAGCAAATTTACTCGATCAACACTGAGGGAACTCAATCATTTTATCGCTATTTCTGACCAAAAAACTAGATGCCGGGGCGGGCTGAGAAAAAC
>JACMPS010000259.1 GCA_014377395.1 Chthonomonadaceae bacterium | reverse complement strand
TCCCCGGTTGCAGTGAGAAATTGTTTTTTCTGATGATAAACCGCGTGTTTCCCGGTTGCGATCATGTCGCTACTGGTATAAGTGAAGTTCTCAACGGTTTGCGTGTCGGTCTTCACGTCCTGACTATAGGAATAAGCCTCAAGTTTCCCTTTTTTTGAGGAGGGCGTCGTTGTCTTTTGTCCGCTTGCACCGTAGCCCATGATCAGGGAAATCAGCACAACCGAGAACGCGGGAAGTAAGATCTTTTGAGTGACTTTCAGAGTAGGTTGAATCATAAGAAGCTATTTCGTGATCAGGTCTGACAAACGATCTACGGGAAGTTCAATCGTAATGTGTTTCGCTTTTCGTTTTTCCTGTTTCAGATCAATCATCAAGTCTTGTGCGATAAAGCCCAAGCCGTTGTACGTTCCGGAGGAGTTTTCCGGTAAAAGCATCACTTCGTCTTTGAGCGAATAGTAAAGGTGTTCCGTTTGCGCCGTGCCGCCCTTAAAAGTCGCGGAAACTCCGTTCATGCCTTCTACCGTGCGCTCATCCGGGTTAAAGCGTAAGACATTGGCTTTGATCGTGCCCGATTTCCCTTTGCCCCGGTCTAGCGTCAAAGTTGCTCCCGTCGAGCAGATCATGCGTCGCTCAATCTTGCGGTCACGCGCCCGCTCCAGTTCCAGTATAAGCAGGGTGGGAGCATTCAGTTTATCCCCCAGGGACGTTTTGATTTCGACATTGCCGGAAAGACTCAGTTGCCACTTCGCTCGATAGAGGAGAGAAAGTTCCGGTGGAAGCGGAGTCGCGTCATTAAGCGCGTAATGACCGTTATCGGCTCGAAAGGTGATTCCCGGCTTCTCGAAGAGAGTGTTCGGTGAATCCGTGCTTGGTGCTTTTGTTACGTTGGAATTTCGTGGTTTGTCACCCGTGAGTTCCGGCGGAAGGTTGTAAAGTTTGCCGTCCTTGATACCAACGAGTGTGGCAATTTGCACTTCGGAAACGGAAGCACCGGGAACGCGCTCCACTTCAACGGACTTCGCCGAGATTTCCCAGACGAATCTACCTTCCGTCGAAGCCCGAAACGTTCCGTTATCAATTCGCAAAGAAACCTTGTTTTTGTTGGAGGCGAAGAAAAAGGGATTAGAGGAGCCTGTGGGTCTGTCCGCCCAGAGATAGGCGTAGTAAACCGCAATCACGATGAGAAAAAAGAAAAGCCAGGGGAGAGTGCGCCGCATAGGGGAAAAGGAGCAGGACAGGAGGAAAAACACGGTGCTTTTCCTCCTGTCCCTGTTCGCTTACGGGCAACCGTCCGTTGGAGGTGGGGGCGGCGTTGCGGAACTGTAGAGAACAACATTCGCGGTTAAATCATAGGTTCCACTCGCTGTTGAGGGCAATGGCAGAGTGCACTTCACAGTATCATAGGCATTGCCAAGAAATGACACATAGGTGCGGTGAAAGCCGGAGGGCGGTGAGACATTGAAAGAAGTCGTGCGGAGCGGCACATTCGATAGGGTGAAGAAGCCATCCGTACCCGTCGTTGTGGTGATTCCACCTGCGGTCACACTGACACCTGCTACGCCTGTGTTGCCTGCATTCACGACTTTCCCTCGAATTGTGGAGAGGTTCGTATTGCCGGGGTTTGGGTTCGGATTTGGATTGCCGCCGCTACTGCTACCCCCGCCACAACCGGAGAGCAGAACGATACCGCTCAACGAAAGAGCGGAAAAAAATTGACGCAGTGTGGGAAAAGACTGAGACGCCCTTTGCTTCATGAAACCTTCCTGCCTTTATGAGTGTCTTGAGAAGACACGGATTAACGATTCTCGCCGCAAACGCTCTCCCGCTTCAAGAGTAGGAAAAAGAGGGGGCGGCAAGATGATCTTTTGGAAACTCTGCTTTGTACGGAGGGGAACCGCACGAAAAATTGGAGGGTAACTGCGCTATTATACACAGATTGTCGAAGACACGCAAGCGTTTTTGACCTCTGTCGCAAGTTTTTTCAACTTATTTTGCGAGATTTCCTTTTTTACCGCCCTGTGATATAGGCTTCGACACCCTGCTCCCTGAGTTTATCCTTTGCTGCCTGTGCTTTTTCTTTGGTTCGGTACGCTCCCTGTTGGACACTGTAGAGCGTTTTTCCTTCTCGAATAATCTTGCGGACATGAGCGGTAACGTGTTTGTCCAACAAATTGTCCACCTCTTTTTTCGCGGCATCCTCCGTCGAATAAACGTTTACCTGTACACGGTAAAGACGCCTCACATTTGCCTTTGCGTTCGTTTCCGCTAGAGGTGACTGCTCGTCTCCTTTCGTGGGGGGGGCAGTGATATGAGTGCGTCTCACGGAACGGGTGGTACGCTCCGGAAGAATGGTTTCAGTAGGATCAGTCGTTTTCGGTGCGGTAGCAGGGGCATCCGGCTCGGTTGAAGGTTGCAAAACGGATCGGCTTTTTTTATTCCGTCTTCGTTTCGAGGCACTTTCCTTCTTTTTCGGCTCGGCATCAACCTCAGACTTTTTAGTGCCTTCGGCTCCGGTTTCCGCTCTGGAGCGAGTGCTTGTGTCGGGGCGGGGATCGGGTTCCGTTGTTTTCTTGTCGCCGTTATTTTCTTCCGGCTTCGAGAGCCGCTCAGTTGCGGGTTCCGTTTTTGGATCGGTCTTCAGGTCGGGTTGCGTTTGCTGAATTGGTCTTACTTCTTCGGAAGGCGGCTTTGCGTTTTGATCATCACTCAACAGCAGAGGACCCGAAGCCGCGTCTTTTTTCGCTTCACGGGGCGGCGGGGCAACCTCCCCTTTCGGAGAAGCAACGGTGGTCGGAGTGGTGGTGACGGTGGCGACTGGAGTATTTGCCGCAGGAGTAGTCGTGCCCCCTTCGACGGGAGGGAGCGTGGAACTCGCTACATTCCCGGCAGGAAGCAACCGCGCCAGCAGGAAAAAACCGATCACAAAACTAACGAGACCGAGGACGAAAACGATCCCGACATTTCTAACCGCCGCCATGCCGTTGTTTCTTTTCTGGTATCGTCCTGCCATTTTGCTCTTTGTCCTCGATTTAGCCGATGATCCGGTTCACATATTCGCTTAACAGATTGCTCTAAGATAAGACTTGAATGATCTGACCGGCAATTTTTTAGGTCTGTGAAACAGTTTACTTTTTGTAACGCGCCTTTGTCAAGCAGGAACTCGCAGACTTGAAAATGAATACTCACGCCATGAGTCACATAATAAGTCAACCCCTAAATCAACCCCCTTTTTTGGACGGAATAAAAACGGAAGAGTTTCGCTACCGTCGCGAAATGCTGAAAGCGGCTCTCCCCGAAGGAATCATTATTCTGCGGGGAGCCACCGAGGAGGAAGTTGTCACCGGGCAACGCTATCATCAAAACAGCCCCTTTGTTTACTACACGGGAATAGAGACACCCGGTGCATTTCTCGTGCTACTCCCTGCCGGACTCTCCTCAAGGGCAGGCAACAAAACTTTTTCCGCAAATGTAGAGGAGATACTTTTTCTGCCGGAACGCAACCCGACAGGCGAGACATGGACAGGGCAAAAGTTGGGTCCCGGCACGGAAGCCGAAACGCTAACGGGCATCGCAAAGGTCGCGCCCGTCTCTTCGCTTTGGACGGCTCTGACGGGTTGGCTACGACGTTGCCCACTTGTTTACACCCTTTGTCCCTTTGGTGAAACGGCGAAACTTACCCGCGAGTTCGCGCTGATGCAACGGATTTCCGACCTTGCCCCTTCAACCCGGTTTCAGGATTGCGCCCGTGCCATGCGAACACAACGCCTTGTGAAATCCCCCGCCGAAATCGAAAAACTGGAAGCGGCGATTTGTATCAGCGAAGAGGGACAGAAAGCCGCAAAAAAAGCGATTACGGAAGGAGCCGGACGCTACGAGTACGAAGTCGAGGCAAAGGTACTGGAAGCCTTTCGGAGCCGGGGCGCAACCCTTGCTTTTCCGGCAATTATCGGCTCCGGATTTCGAGCAACGGTGCTACACTACGAGGACAACCACGAAAAAATGAATGAGGGTGATCTCGTAGTAGTGGACATCGGAGCAAAACTGAATGGCTACAATGGCGATCTGACACGTACTTATCCGGTGGGAGGAAGTGGTACTCTCAGTGCGCGACAACGTGAGATTTACGCCCTCGTGCTTGAGGCGCATCGGCTTGTGATTGACTCGTTTGTTGTGGGCGTAGATTCGCGTCAATCGCTTGATGATAGGGTCAAGGAGCTTCTCGACAAATCCCCTTTGCGCTCGAAAGACGCAAAAGGCGAAGAGAAAACCATGAAGACGTTCATGCCGCATGGTCTCGGTCATCACCTCGGTCTTGATGTTCACGATGTGGTGGCACAGGACGACCTGAGCGATCCGCTCCCCGTTGGCTCGGTATTCACGGTGGAACCAGGCGTTTATCTTCCCTCCGAGAGTATCGGGGTGAGGCTGGAGGACGACTACCTTGTCACCGAGACAGGCTTAAAGCGACTGGGAGCGGGGCTGCCACTTGAACTGGACACGGATTAACGCCTATTCCCTCTTCGAGTCGCTTTTGGACTCGCTTGAAGTTGCCGGGGCGGAGGCAGGGGTTAGAGCAGGAGTTGTCTCGGTCCTCGCGGGAGTTGCGGCGGTCTTTGTGGGCGTCTCTGAGGCAGGGCTAGCTGGAGCCACCGACTCTGACTCGGTAGAGTTGGGTTTCGGTTCTGCGTTTTCGCCTTTTTCGGGCGGGCGGCTGTCATTGATGTACCAACCCGTTCCCTTGAACACAATTCCGACCGGGTAGAGCAGGCGTATGATCGCGCCTTCACACTCCGGGCAAATCTTCAAGGGATCTTCCGACATCTTCTGCATCACTTGAAATTG
>JACMPS010000258.1 GCA_014377395.1 Chthonomonadaceae bacterium | reverse complement strand
CTTGAGGCGATGCGCCTCCTCCGGTGAAAACCGCTCATACAGAAAGTGCGCTTTGTGGGTGCTGAGGTTGTCGCACACCAAAACAATCTTTTCGGCGTTCGGGTAAACCTCGTTCGCCAAATAGGCTAAACGCTCGGCAACATCGACGCCACAATGTTGCTCTCGAACGCTGACGCCGCGTGTTCCGGTCAGAGGTTCAAACCACAGCAGGAGGCTTGCACTGCCGTTCTTTTTGTATTCGTAGTCCTGCCGGGTCGGTGTGCCGGGTTCTGCGGGCAGGTCAGGGCGAGGAGAGCCGTGCAGTTCTTTGCGCGTTTCGTCAAAGCAGATGACGGGACGGGCGGGGTCATAAGGACGCTCGTACACGTCGAGTACGTCCTCCATTTTGCTCACGTATTGGGCGGAGGGCTTGCCGATGCACCACGTCTGCAGACGCCAGGGTTTGATCTCGTTTTTTTTAGCGTGTCGTGAACCGTGACCCGCCCCACGCGCTCGACCACGCCGAGTTGGACGAGGGCGTCCGCGAGCAATTGCAACGTCCAGTGGGCGTGTCCCTCCGGCGCGTCCGAGAGGGCGAGTGCCACCAAACGCGCTTCTGCCCGTCCATCAAGGATGCGGGCTCTTCCCGGACGGGGCTTGTCGTACAAGGCACCGTCGATCCCGCTCTCACGAGAGCGGCGGCAGACATTAACGGCGGTGGCACGGGCGCAACCCAATGCCAGAGCGATTTCGTCGTAGGTGCGGGTCTTGCCCTCACTTCGATCCGCCAGCAACAGAATACGAGCACGGGTTTGGACACGAGCGGGGGCATTCCCCGACGAAACCAAAGGGTGCAAAGTCGAGCGGTCTTCGCGCGATAGAAAAAGGGGAGCGTGTTTTGTCATGAAAACAGCATACCCCAAAGACTACTTTTTATCCGAATTGACTACTAGTTTTTCGGGGTCGCTGATGTAGTATTCGGTACGGTCTATGAATATGGTTTGACCGACAAGGCGCATGAAAATCCAGTTTGTCCCAGTTGTAGAGACACCATAGTAGGTTGAAAGCGAACTCTTTTTCTGTTGATTGTAGATTTGAGAAGCAACCATTTCAGCGATACATTGTTCAAACCCAAAACGTACATTGTCGTTTTTCGCTTCTACAATTGCCACAATGGGAGCAGTCATCAAAATTTGACTTGGAGAGAGACTAAATAAAAAGTCGCACACGCCGTTTAGACCGAGTTCCGGTGCGGGACTTAACTCAATACCGGAGAAGAAGCTCACTACCTGATCTGTGTGTTCGAGAGCCTCCAGCAAAAGAGGTGCGATAATGAACTCAGAACGCGCCTTTTCCGTTGAAACGGCAATTGCCCGTGCCGCCTGCCTTTTGATTCGATCCAACATATCCTGACTTAATTCAATCGGGGAGGTAGAGGCAAAATAGTCCTCCCTTTCTTCGGTCTCAAGAGAGAATTTTTGTAAAAGTGTGGGGAGCGAGAAATCACCGTAAGCCATAACCCTCTTCTTTCATTTACGCGAATTTTGGGTCGGTGACGCGATTTTCGACGACGTTTGTCTTCCGCTTCGAGGAGGCTTTGAGTTCTTCGATAAGCGCATCGTAGGCGGCACGATCCACCGGAGTGGAAACGGATTCCCCTGTTTTTGAGGAGAGAATAATGCCGTTGATGAGTTCGACGGCGTTCAATCCCTCTTCACCGGGAGCAATCAAAGGCTCTCCAAACAAAATCGCACGAGCAAAATTCTGTGTGATTGCCGCATGGCTTTTGATCTCGCCTTCCTGCGGAATTTCGACGGGATAAGGTTGCGTTTCAGGAGATGCCCACATCTCGGTATTGTTGCGGGTGAACTCGGAAACCGAGGTTTCGTTGAGGACGACTTTTAATCCTGAGTAGTCCAACGTCAGTTTGCCCTTGTCGCCACAGATTTCCAGTCCCTGCTGTTGAGGAGACTGATTTGTGGTGGTGTAAAGGTAGCCGTGCGCTCCATTAGCGTATTCGAGAACCGCAAAAGCCTCATCCTCAACTTCGATGTCGTGCAAAACGGTGCGCGTCGTCCCAGTAATTTTTACGGGCAAACCCCCAAGCCACGTAAACAGGTCGAGCGCATGAGGCGACTGATTGATAAGAACGCCGCCGCCCTCTCCCGCCCACGTTGCCCGCCAGCCGCCAGAATTGTAATAAGCCTGACTGCGATACCAACCCATGACAAGATTTGTACGCCGGATGTCTCCCAGAACACCGGATTCAATGACACTTTTTGCGGCGAGATTAGGTCCTTCTGCCCGCATCTGGTACATCACGCCGAACTTCGATCCATACTCTTTTGCTGCTTCTTTCGCGGCGGAAATCATTGAATCCGCACCGGAAACCGTTACGCCAAGTGGCTTTTCCGACATGACATGAAGCCCCTGCGAAAACGCTTGCACCGCAATCGGGGGGTGGTCATAGTGGGGCGTCGCGATAATTACCGCGTCCACCAGGCCGCTTTCCAGTAACTCTGTCGCGTTCTCGAAGGCAGGAACGCTGTACTTTGCAGAGATCGCTGTCCGCACTCCCGCGTCAATGTCCGCCACCGCCGTCAATTCCGCTTCGGGGATCGTGCCGAGCATTCCGCAATGCCCCGACCCCATGCCCCCCGCACCAATCACGCCAAATCGAACGACTTCCGCCATGATAAACTCTCCTCACCCTGAATTTCAGTCCAATACGATCCACTTTCGATCCACAGATTAACACCGATTAAAAAGCAAAATTAAGATTTCTTCCTCAAGTTTGAGTGTCGTATTTGCGCTATAATTGTAAATCACCTCTGCCTATTTCAATTGTGCTGTGTCGAGACCAGAGAGGCGAGGGAAGCAATTCGGGCGGTAGAAACAAAAGTTCGGGATTCTCTTGATCCAGGCGTGAGGGAGTTGCTTTATCGAAGTCCAGTTGCGAGACGGAATACCCTGCCCGTTGCAAGTTCACCTCGATCAAACGCCCGATATGACGTTCACGCGCCACAACCAGAACCGTTTTCAT
>JACMPS010000257.1 GCA_014377395.1 Chthonomonadaceae bacterium | reverse complement strand
CCTCCCCCTTGTTCCCTCGCAAGCGGGGAGGGAGAGGGGAGCCAATACAAGAGATTTTTTACTCTTTTCCTCACTCTACGCTCAGGAGAGTTCGCGCATCATTCTTGTTCCCCCCCCTTACGCAAGGGGGAGGTTAGGAGGGGGTTGAAAGAGAGTCCAGGGAATAAATTCCCCGGCTACAAAGGCGCGAAGTCCACCTCCGTGGACTGAATGCGAAAGCAACGGCGATAACTTCTTCTTGGAATTCTTGACCCCCTCCGGTCAACTTGACAAGTGCGAATTTGGTGTCCGAGTTTTAGCCAATTCAGGGGCGGAACGCCTCACAGCGCGGAATTCATTTCTGCGTGGGTTGGAAAACGAGTGTTTCTGAGAGTCACATCGGAATTTATTCCTCGGACTGCCTCTCAACCCTCGTCCTCGTCCTTCGCTCCCGGTCTCAGCAATTCGCCGCGCTCTTTTTGCTCTCCGTCGCGTTCCATTGAGGGGCGCAACAACTCCGCATTGTCAATGGAGGAGGGACGGAGAAGGGTTTGTCTGTCCACCGAGCCGCCCCTCTCGATTGCCAGAATAACCCGCCTTGCTTCTTGCCGCAATGATTCGGAGATTGGTCGTTCTCCATGAATTTCCCGAAGCACAAAATTCTGGAGAAGGTTCATGCCGCCCCGTTGACCGCTTGCGACACGCCGCAACATCGGCAGGGCGCGACGATCTCCCATGCGCTCCAGTGCCTTTATCACCTTCCACGCAACCTCTTCCCAGATAATGGGGTCTTCATGTGAGGAAAGTATGCCGCCAATCAACCGTGCAATGTCAGGCACTGCCTCTAGATTGTTCACATAATCCAGCACAGGTAGAAGTGCCTGCGACATTCGTTGCGATATTCCTAACGCTCCGTACACAACACCCTGCTCGGACAATGGCAAAGCCGCAATCGCACGACACGCCGCGTGTTGAACCACCGGATACCAGGTCAGGGGGCGCAAGTACCCGGAAAGCAGAAACTGGAACGCACTCGCCAACGTCTCCGGCAACCTTAGCAGTTCCATAAGCCGGAACAGATCATACAGGCATTGCACCTCGATCAGGGCTTCCGCACTTTCCGCCTCTGCCGGGTCTTTCGCATAAGCCGCCAGCGTGTGAAGCGTACTTTGTCCTACCTCCACCGCAATCGCCCCGATTAGTCGCCGCCGCTCCCTAGCCGGGGGAGGAGGAAGCGGAATACTCGCTTCGCCCGCTCCGAACTTGCGACAAATCCGAACCGCCACCACTCCGCCCCCCGACTGAGAGACCCCACACAATGCCCGTACAATCGCCTCACGTTTCTCGCCCGTCTCCACCCACAACGCCGCCAGCAACGCATCTCCCGCGTAGTCCCGCTTTTCGCGCTCCACAGTTTGAGTGATTTCCGCAAAGAGGGCTTCAAGGCGTTTCCGATCCGGCATCTCTCATTTTCCTCTCTCAGAATAACAAAAACGCCGTTGCTCCCTCTTGAGAAGCAACGGTATCCAATTAAAATCGCTTACAATGCGTCCCGCATTTGCTCCCTCTCTCCTCCGAACTCGTGAGGGAATTGGGAGAGGGGTGAATTGGGCGAAACCAGGGGTGAGGTCTCCTATTCGCCTAACTGCAATGAGTCCTTTACGCCCAGATTCGCATAGATTTCTCGTGTCGCCGTCGAGCGGTTCAGCGTGTAAAAATGGATTCCGTGCACGCTGTTGTCCAGCAAATCACGGCACTGCTCCGTTGCCCACTGAATTCCGACACGACGCACATATTTTTGATCGTCTTTACAGCGCGACAGGGCTTTCAGCATACGGGCGGGAAACCGTGAGCCAAGCGACAGTTCCGCCATGCGCTCCATTCCCGTCGAAGAGGTGATCGGCATAATCCCCGCGAGAATAGGAATACGAATCCCGGCAAGGTCACATCGCTCTCGAAAATCGAAAAAGTCCCGGTTCTCGAAAAAGAGTTGCGTGACAATGTAATCCGCGCCCTCATCCACTTTCGCCTTGAGGAAATCCATTTCCTTGAGTCGGTTCGGGGTAGCCGGGTGTCCTTCGGGAAATCCCGCAACGCCGATGCCAAAGCCACGCGGATCAGGATGCGGAAACTTTTTGACAAAGCGAACAAGGTCTGCCGCGTTCTGAAAGGCATCCTGCGAACGATCATAGCCATCGAGTTGACGCGGCGGATCGCCCCCCAACGCCAGGATATTGGAAACGCCCGCCTCTGCGTATCGTTGCAAAATCTGCGAAATCTCTTCCTCTCCATGACAGACGCAGGTGAGATGAGGAATCGGGTCGCAAGCCGTCTCGTTTTTCAGACGCACGACGAGATCATGGGTGCGCTGTCGGGTCGAGCCGCCTGCTCCATAAGTCACCGACACAAAGGACGGGCGCAACGTCTCCAGTTCGCTGATGCTTTTGTAGAGTTGTTCCGCCGCCTCATCATCCTTTGGCGGGAAAAACTCGAAACTAAAAGTGGTTTTATACTGCGCGAAAATATCCTGAATGTGCATGGCGGCTTTTCCCCTTGCTTAACTTGCCCCGTATTTTCATAGATTTATCTATAGACATATCATACCCGAAATTGGGGCTACGCGGCGAGTTTCAGTGCCTCAGCATTTGTTTGCTTTCGCCGCGCATAATATTCCAGTGCCGTCTTCAACGTCTCCTTCTGGACAGGCTTTGTGATATAATCGTCCATGCCCGCATCGAGGCACATTTCCCGGTCGCCTTCCATTGCGCTCGCCGTCATCGCGACAATAGGGATATGTCCGCCTGTCTCGCGCTCCCGAATCCTTATCTCGCGTGTCGCTTCCAGTCCATCCAAAACAGGCATATGCACATCCATAAAAATCAAATCGAACGTTTCCTGTGCGGAGAAGACCACCGCTTCCTGCCCGTTTTTCGCCAGTTCGACACTACACCCCATTTTGTTCAATATTCGCATGGCAACCTTTTGATTGACGGCATTATCTTCCGTGAGCAACACGCGCAAGTCAATCAGAACCGTTTCTTCCGGTGCGATCTCAAGCGGATTCGTCGCCTGAGTTCCCGTTTCGGAAAGGGCTTGCCCCTGCTTCTCAAAGGGGATTTGTATCCAGAACGCGCTCCCCAGTCCGATTTCGCTTTCCACGCCCATGCTTCCGCCCATTAACTTCGTGAGTTGGCGCGAGATCGTCAAGCCCAGCCCGGTTCCTCCGAATTTGCGCGTCGTCGAATTGTCCGCCTGAGTGAAACTGTCGAATACCGCCGCCTGTCGTTCTTTTGGGATGCCGACACCCGTGTCCAGAACGATGAGCCGCACAACGGCTCGCTCCACACTTTCCTCGATCAGTGCCGCGCGTAACCCCACACTGCCCGACTCGGTAAACTTGATCGCATTGCCGAGCAGGTTCATCAAGACTTGCCGTAGTCGCACCGGATCGCCTTTTAAGCGGGTCGGGCAACCCGGCGTGACGCGGCGTTGCGTCATCAGACCTTTGCGCTCGGCTTGTGGCGACAGCAAGGCGAGCGTCTCCGTCAAAATCTGTTCCAGATCGAAATCCACGCACTCGATAGCGACTTTTCCGGCTTCCAGTTTCGAGAAGTCCAGAATGTCGTTGATAATCGTCATCAGCGCGTCCGCCGAGTTGCGAATGGTGGTCGCGCAGTCTTTTTGATCCGCGTCGAGGGGCGTCTCCAAAAGCAGATTCGTCATGCCGATCACGCCATTCATCGGAGTTCTGATCTCGTGACTCATGTTTGCCAGAAATTCGGACTTGGTGCGTGTCGCTTCCAGAGCCATGTCTCGTGCGGCGGCGATTTCCGTGTTCTGCATTTCAACCGCCGCTTTTGCTGCTTCCAGTTCACGGGTGTAGCGAGTGAGGTGTGCTTCCGCTTGTTTTTGCTCTGTCGTATCGCGGGCGGTCATCAAAATTCCCTCAATGCCCGGTTCCAGAACTCGATTTGTAAAAACCGCCTCGAAGTCACGCCATGTTCCATCTGAGTGACGAACACGCCAATCCGATTGCAAGGTGCCGTCCTGATAAATCACTTGCTTGAGATGATCTTCGAATCGAGTTCGCTCTTCCGGGTGAATCAGATCGCAAGCCGGGGTCTCCTCGATTCGCTCCGGTCTGTAGCCGAGTACTCTCTCGGTGGCGGGGCTGATGTAGCGGACAATTCCCTGTACGTCAATCACGGCGATAATATCGGTGGAATTGCTGATCAGGGAGCGGAAACGCGACTCACTTTCGCGTAGTGCCTCTTCGCGTTCTTCGGTACGCTCGGTCGCTTGCATCGTGCGGGAAACATGATATCCATAAAAGGCAACGAGTACCATTACGATGAGCATAGAGGCTACCGCAACGTATTCGTACTGTTTTTGCGTTCGTGCCGTTGCGACTTGCTGAGTGAACAGGCTTGCCTGAACCGCCCGACTGTTCTCCTGAAGCCGTCCGATTCCGCCATTGACCTGTTGAGACCAATGGTTCATTTTTCCCGCCGCCTGCGTTGCTTTCGCCCCGTGTCCGCCTTGCAAAAGACGGCAAACCCGTTCCCCTTCCCTGTACATTTGCGTCATTGCCTTCTCAATCAGGTTGAGGTCAACACGCATTTTCGTAGCAACATCGAGCGGAACATTTGTGAGAAGATCGGCTTCGATCATTCGTTTTTTACGGTTAAAGGCAACCCGTGCTTCCTCTAGTTTTTTGCGTTCTGGGGCAACTTTCGATGTGACCATGATTTCGTTGATCGGTTCATTGACGGTTGCGACGGCTCGGCTCAGGTCGGCATAAGACCCGATTCGATCCGCCCAGAGTTGATTTTTCGTCACCATATCACTGTAAATCACGCCCATGCGATGATTGACAAAAAGGCTGAGTCCAATCGTCAGCACCTCGAAAATAACGAGGGACAGGTAGAGGGTATGCCAGCGCGGGCGCGGGGGGTGCACGGGGGCATTGGAAGTCGGATGAAGTTTTGATTTGTCGCGGAGTGATGACACGATAAAAGTCTGCCCTCGTGGAAAAACCGGGTTTTCCAGAGTTGTTCTTCCCTAATCGCGCTGAAATCTACTATGAAAATACGGGATTAGGGGTTAGGTGATAGGGAATGCGGAGAGACCTTACGCAAAGACGCGATGAGAAGCGGGAAGGTGTTGAGCGAGGTAGAACGCTTTTCTTTGCCGCAGGAATAAATTCCGCGCTCGGAGGCGTGCCGCCCCGTGTCCTTCGGACACCCAAAACGTAATTCTGACTAGAGTGAGAAGTTTTTGGCAATCGGAAAGT
>JACMPS010000256.1 GCA_014377395.1 Chthonomonadaceae bacterium | reverse complement strand
ATTCTCGCCGCAACCCGGCGTGTTCGGCTCCCAGCAGCTTCACCGGAAAGTCAGTTCTTGCAGCTCGCCGCACATTGCCGGAGAGTGATCGAAGCAAGAATCGCCGAACAAAATGTAAGCGGAACCCTACTTCGTCCCTCCGAAGTCCCGCCCCTTCCGGAAACGCTCTTGCGTCCTGTAGACTCGGCTTTCCCGGAGACAGACCCGCAAGAACTACTTCGGGCAGGATATTCGCACGAAGAGACCGAAACTCAAACAATATCGCAAAAAGGAAATTGACACATGGACAAACAATATCTACTTAACTCAGTACAAATGGCAAACTTCGTCACGGACGGAATGTTGATCTTCGACGCGATTGTGCCGGAAGAAATCAATCACGAATCAATGCGTGAACTTGACGCCAAAGAGATCAAGGGGGCTTACGAGACGCAGGGGCAACCGCTCGACAATCTCTGGCAATCCTCTAAAGGGATTGGGGCGATGATGCGACTGCCGCAGGTGCAGGGCATTATCGAAAGCCTTGTCGGAGCGCACCCGCTTTACGATCACCATTTTCCGCACACAGTAGGCCCCAATCACAAGTCAGGGCAAATCTGGCACGCCGACAACATCATTGATCCGCGTATGGCGTTCGACATTCAGTTGTTTTACTTTCCGCACGACACCCCCCGTGAAATGGGCGGCACGATGTTTTTGCCGGGAAGCCACCTGCGCCGCGTTCACGAGACCGACATTGGACGCTACCAGAATTTCTTAAATCAGAAGCCAATGGTTTGCAAAGCGGGAGCGGTTGCCGTCGCGCATCACGGAATCTGGCACTGCGCTCAGCCGAACCTCACCGATCAGAGACGCTATATGTTTAAGTTGCGGATCAATCCTACCGTGAAACAGGAACTGATCTGGAACACAGATGACCTGAATGATCCTCAAATCCCGGACATCTTTTTCCGAAATCATCGCTGGTATGGCAACGATGACCGCCTTGAATCGGCGAACCGCATCAAATTGTGGCGCTTCATGGTGGGTGACGACAAGTGGGACGCTCACTACTGGATGACCCGCATCGAAAACGAACCGACACGAGTTCCTGTCGGCGTTTAGGGGAGAGTAACCCTCACCTTGATCTTGTCCAATTAGCCCTCTCCCTCTTTCCCTCGCAAGCGAGGAGGGAGAGGGGCGAATTCAAGATGTGCGCGACGTTGCATGGTTTTCCTGATATTGCAGGAGAGTAAGCGTATCAATCGGGTTCCTCCCCCTTATGCAAGGGAGAGGTTAGGAGGGGGTTGGGGTTCGCTACCGTCTCCAAAGCAAAAGCGAAATTTGGAGGCAGCGGAATCAATTCGCCGATTGCCGCTTCACCGTTCCGAGTTTATCCCATCGCGGACGTTGACTCAGCGTGATAGCCTCTGCATTGAGTCCACGAAGGTGGACTTCGCTTGTGTGTAGCCGGAGGTTTCAACCTCTGGGCTTCCTCTGAAGGCTACTCATGCGGGCGTAACAATTGCGCTACGTCTTCATTGTGGGTGGGTTCTCCCATGACAGGACGGAGCAGGGTTTCGGGCTGAGGGTCGGAGAGGGTAGAAGGACGAAGCAGGTGTTGGCTTTGCTCTTGCCGAATTTTGCGGGCTTCAAGGGAAGGCAGAATGTCCCTTGCCGTCGCTTTGACATTGGAGAAAATGCCGGAGGGCGTGAGACCCTTGGAAACCTGCGTCACCGCGAAAATTGCTTCCTCCCCTCCGATTTGCTCGAACGCCTTCAGAATGGAAAGCAGAAAATCGGGTGAGTCCCGGTCATTCGTCAGTTGCTTGAGCAAAATCTTCCTTTGTTCGAGCGTCAGCAGAGCAGAATCACTCTCCTTGAGGCGTGGCAACAAATTTCGCAACGCTTTTCGCGCTCCGTCCGCTACGGCCGCATCGCCCCATTGGAGCGATTCGGTGAGAGAGCCAACAACACGCACATCCTCTAACGAGGATAGCGTGAGAGCCGTTTGTTTTTGAGAAGTACCGATAGCACTCGCAGTGACGAAAATTGTGATGAAAGTAGTCATCATATTGATAAACATGAAGTGTTTGGTGATTGCCCCAACCACGACCATCATCAGTAGCCAAACAATTACCCCTATTCCCAAAGCACGACGATGCTTTTTTCTTTTCTCCTCCAGTTTCGCGAGTGTGGCAATCATCACCTCCACACCTTTGTCTCCAAATTCGATCAGGCGTTTTGTTGCGATTTCCACCTCCCCTTGCTTTTGAGAGGCGAGCATTTGTGTAAGGGCGTCCAGTTGCGTAGCGTCATCGTATTCGTGGTGCGTCGAGTCTATTCGAACGGTTTGTGTCGTATCAATTTGTGTTGGCTCAGTGGTTTCAATCAATCGCATGGGTTTATATTTCCTGGTTTGTAGCGTGTTTCCTTAAAGAAAGGACGTAGAGAGGGGAAAGGACGTTTCACCCGTGAATGAGAAACCGCAAAATCAAGCCAAATGGACGGAATTATGGTCAGGGGATGCCGCTCTCGTTACCGATACTGCGTTGCGCCTGTTCGCGCCTTTGCCCGGTGAACCCGCCAACCCTGCCGAAGCCTCCCACATCTTTGCACAGGAATTTTCCACTCGTCTAAAGCAAGACTTCCCGCACCTGCCGGGCGACGAACGAGCGATCCGAAGAGTTTTGATCATGCTAGTGGGGACAATGCTCAAGCGGGAACGCACGGTTCCCTCCTCGCAGTTTCGGCATTTGCGGTATCTGGCGATCTTGCGCCCGGTGCGACGACTTCATGCCGGGGAACTCACCGAAGAAATTTGTGCGGGGCTTTACGACTATCACCGGGGAGTGTGGGAGGGGCGACTTTCGCGTTACGAACTTTACTGCGTGAGGGTGGGATTGGCGCAAACGCTGTCGGATTTGCCGCCGGACGACCTTGGTTTCTTTTGGAAAACGTTGCGGGAAGGCGACACGATGCACCGCCATGCGATGTTGCACGGCTTTTCGTTTTTGCGCTCGTCTCATTCCGTCCCACATTTGTTGGAGGGGTTTCGCCGTTCGCCGGAACACACGATCCGCGCCGCTATTGTGGATTGTTTGGAGCAAATCGGGGTCCCGGAAGCCCTACCTATGCTCATCGAACTGAAACGCGAAACTGCCTACACTGATTGGACACTTTCGCGTCATATCGCCCGTGCGATTCGCGTCATCGAAATGCACAACCGAAATCACATTCAGCAACAATTGCTACGCCCGACCTCTCCCCCCCCACAAGATGACCGGGGACTTTTGCGCCCCGCCCTCGACAACGAAATCGAACAAAAGGAACTCTTACGCAGTCACCCCCCCGAAGGAGAAATTTTATCCACAGATTAACGCAGAGAAACACAGATTCAAATGCAAAAAGGGGAGGGAAAAAGAATGTAGAAGGCAGGGCAGAAGCGAATATTTGTATCTGCTCCCCTCTCCCGGATTTTGGGGGGAGGGCGAGTTAATAGAATCAGGGTGGGAGTGAGGGCATTTGCTTTACCTCAACACTTTCCCCCATACTTCCGGCGGCGCAGATAAAGTTCTAGAGTTTGAGTTTGCGGAAGATAAAGGAAGGGACGTTTCGCAAAATGAGGAAAATGAATCGCCAGACACCGGGAACGTAAGCATTTCCTGCGCCGTGTCGTGCGGCGGCAAGGATTCCCTCAACTGCTTTTTCAACCGGGATCATCAAGGGCATTTTTAAGCCGTCCGTCATGGGAGTTTTAACGGGTCCCAACTTGACGGTAGCGACCTTAACGCCATGCCGTGCCACCCGATTACGGATCGCTTCAAGGTAGGTGTTAAGTGCTGCCTTTGAGGTGCAGTAGATCGGCATCGAATAGCGTCCACGCTCTCCCGCCACGCTTGAAAGTCCAACAATCGTACCTGCTTCAGCCTTTGCGAATCGCTGTGCGGCTTCGTTGATCCACGCCACACCACCGAGCAGATTCACTTCTATCGTTTCATAATCCTTGTCGAAATTGTACTCGCCCTCCGCCGTGTGAGGCAGAATCCCCGACGCATAAACAATCAAATCGAGTCCGCCGAGATCACGCACGATCTGTGGAAAAAGTGTAGCAACTTCGGCGTAATGCTTGACATCGTGAGCGTAGGTCAAGGCTTTACCGCCGGGGTTCTGCGCTAAAATTCTGTCGGCGACCCGCCTTAGTTCTCCTTCACGCCGCGCAACGAGTGCCACTTCACTTCCCTGTTTTGCCAGTTCCAACGCAAGAGCCTCTCCAATTCCCGAAGACGCCCCTACGATAATCGCCCGTTGCCACTCTGCCAAAAATGCCCTCCACAAGTATAATTACAGTGAAGGTATTGTACCACAGAGGGAAAGTGTAGGGGCGTTGCTTGCCGCGCCCTAAGGAATTAGTGATTAGTTTGAACTTATCGTTATTCGAGAGAGTTTGTCAAGGTCTTCTTGAGTTTTTCTTCGCGCCTGTGCGTCTTTGCGTGACCCTCTCTGCATTTCCCTATCACCTAACCCCTAATCCCTAACACCTACCCTCTCCTTATCGGGTATGCTAGAAGGTAGATCGAAACGCGAAACGAAAAAGAGGAAGTGATGACGAAAAAGATTGCCGTTCTGTCCGGGGACGGAATAGGTCCTGAGATTATTGGTGAGGCATTGAGACTGTTGCACGCAGTAGCGGAAAAACACGCCCTGCAAATCGAAACCGAAGAAGCCCTTGTCGGCGGGATCGCTTACGATGAGACCGGGCATCCCCTCCCGCCCGAAACACTCGCACTCTGCAAAGCGTCGGACGCCGTTCTACTGGGTGCGGTAGGTGGTCCCAAATGGGATAATGTGCAACCCGCGTCTCTGCGCCCGGAAGTCGGGGCATTGTTGCCCCTCCGCAAAGAACTCGGACTGTTCGCTAATTTGCGCCCGGTCACGCTCTTCCCCGCACTTGCAGACGCCTCCTCCCTGAAAAACGAACTGATCAAAGACGGTCTCGACATTCTTGTTGTGCGCGAACTCACGGGCGGCATCTACTTCGGGCAACCGAAAGAGCGCACTTCGGAACGCGCCGTTGATACCTGTGTCTACACGCGCCCGGAGATAGAGCGTATTGCGCGTGTAGGCTTTGAGGCGGCACAAAAGCGGGGCAAACGGCTTTGCTCGGTGGACAAAGCCAACGTTCTGGAAACCTCTCGACTCTGGCGCGAAGTCGTTATGAAAATCGCTCTTGATTACCCCGATGTCGAACTTTCGCACCTGCTGGTAGACAATTGCGCGATGCAACTCGTGAAAAATCCCTCTCAGTTCGACGTGATTGTTACCGAGAATATGTTCGGGGACATTTTAAGTGATGAAGCCGCTATGCTCACCGGAAGCCTCGGTATGTTGCCTTCGGCAAGTCTTGGAGCCACAAGCGGAACGGGAGCAAAAACCGCATTCGGTCTCTATGAGCCGATCCACGGTTCCGCGCCCGACATTGCAGGCAAAGGCGTGGCAAATCCGCTGGCAACTTTTCTCTCGGTGGCACTTCTTTTGCGCTATTCGCTCGATGCGGAAGCCGCCGCTCAGACTATCGAAGCCGCAGTTGGCAAGGTGTTGGAGAGTGGGCTACGCACCGGAGACATTGCTTCACCCGGTCAGCGAACCGTCGGCAGTCGTGAGATGAGCGACGCCGTACTTCAAGCACTGTAAAAACCCCGGAAAGAGTTTCATGCGTGACGAACATTTCTGGTCAGACCTGACTCTGGACTTACGCCGCTATTGCGGTGAAAAGCCCTGGTCAGCGCAATTCCTTTTCTCTGCGATCAGGCAGGCTTACATTCATCCGGGACTGATTGCGATTATCGTCTATCGCTATGGGCGTTGGACGTTGCGAAACCGGATTCCTGTTGTGAGGGAATTGTTTACGCTTGTGTATGCCCTCCTCTTTACGTTTGTCCGATTGATTTTGCACATCGAAATTCCGCGTAGTGTCGTTATTGGACCCGGCTTGCGGATTGATCATTTTGGCGGTATCATCATCAACAATCAGGTGAGTATCGGCGCAAACCTTACCATGACGCACGGCGTGATCATCGGACAGAGTGATACCGGAATCCCCATTTTGAGGGATAATGTAGGTATTGGGATCGGCGCTAAAATTATCGGGGGCATTGTGCTTGAGGACGGCGTGATTGTCGGCGCGGGAGCCGTTGTCACGAAATCCTTTCCGGCTTACGCGATTGTGGCGGGTGTCCCGGCAAAGTTGCTCAGGATTCGAGACCCGGAAATCCGCCATGATTTCTATGATGTCGCGAAGTAGAAATCACGAAAAGTGCGAAGACGTGGTTTTCTTTGCTCCTCTTTTACAAACCCAAAGGCGGGTCGTTACGATGAAGAAAATCGAGTGTATCATTCGTCCGATCAAATTAGAGGAAGCGAAAGCCGCCTTGACCGAAATCGGGGTGATCGGAATGACGGTCTCCGATGTGCGCGGTTACGGGCATCAGCGCGGGCGCACCGAAAAATACCGGGGCAACACCTACGTGGTGAACCTGCTCCCCAAAGTCAAAATTGAACTTGTCGTGCCGGATGACCGAGCCGAGGAAGTGATTGAAGTCTTGACGGAAGCCGCCCAGACCGGAGAGATCGGCGATGGCAAAATCTTTGTCTCCACCGTTGAAATTGCGGTTCGCATCCGCACCGGCGAACGCGATGACGCCGCTCTCTAAAATCTGATCCACAGATTAAAATGCAGGATACAAGAATAAGTTCTCGCATTTATAAGCCATCAAAATTCTGTGGATAATCATCTATAAGGAAACAATGACGTGAATTCCGAACGAGTACGCATCGAAATCTATGACACCACCCTGCGCGACGGCTCTCAGGCGGAGGGCATTTCCTACAGTGTGGCGGACAAGATTCGCATTGCAAAGCGTCTTGATGAGTTTGGAATGGACTTTATCGAAGGCGGCTGGCCCGGATCAAATCCGAAGGACGAAGAGTTTTTCGAGCAGATGAAAACGGTCACGCTCAAGCACGCCCGTCTTGCGGCATTCGGTTCGACTCGCCGCGCCAACATCAAATGCGAGGACGACGCGCAAATCAGAAAACTGATCGAGGCGGAAGTTCCTGTTGTCACCATTGTAGGAAAATCCTGGGATGCACACGTCGTTCATGCCCTGCGAACCACGCTGGAAGAGAACATTTTAATGATCTCCGACAGCGTGAAATATCTCAAGGAACACGTCTCCGAAGTTCTCTATGACGCCGAACATTTTTTCGATGCCTACAAAACCGGAGTGCAATCGGGCGGCGAAAACTATGCGATTGCCACCATTCGTGCCGCCATTAAGGGTGGAGCGGATCGAATCATTTTGTGTGACACAAACGGCGGCACTCTCCCCGATGAGATTGTCCTCATTCTCCGCGAAGTGAAGGCACTTTTTCCACAAACCCCGCTTGGTATTCACACGCACAATGACAGCGAGTGTGCCGTCGCCAATGCCCTTGCTGCCGTTCGTGAAGGTGCCACACAGGTGCAGGGAACCGTCAACGGCTATGGGGAGCGTTGCGGGAACTGCAACCTGCTTTCGATCATCCCCAACCTTTTGCTAAAAATGGGATACGAGTGTCTCCTGCAAGACTCGCTGGCGCACCTCACGGGGCTTTCGCAGTATGTGGACGAAATCGCGAACCTTTCCCCGGACACGCGCCGTGCGTTTGTTGGCAAAAGTGCTTTTGCTCACAAGGGCGGCTTGCATACTGACGCCGTAATGAAAGGTGCTTCTTACGAGCATATTACCCCGGCACTCGTTGGCAATTCTCGTCGGGTACTGGTTTCCGAACTGGCAGGGGGAAGCAGTATCGCAACAAAGGCGGACGAATTTGGGCTTTCAATGGATCGAAAATCGCCGCAAGCCCGCGCACTGCTTCAAGCAATCACCGAGCGCGAGCATCAGGGTTACTCCTACGAGGGAGCAGAAGGCTCTTTTGAATTGCTGATGATGCAATCCGTTGGAAATTATCGCGAATTGTTCACATTAAAGGGATTTCGTTGTATCGTTGAAAAGCGCAATGGCGGCGAAGAAGCGATCACGGAGGCAACCGTCAAGATCGAGGTAGACGGCGAGGAGCGATTGACGGTAGCAGAGGGTGACGGCCCCGTTCACGCCATTGACGGAGCCTTGCGAAAAGCCCTGATCGAGTTTTACCCGGAACTTGCAACCATTCGATTAACTGATTTCAAGGTGCGTGTCGTCAACACACAAGAGGGAACCGCCGCCAAAGTGCGCGTCATCATCAATTCTGCGGACGGCGAACAGGATTGGTCTACCGTCGGCGTGTCTACCAACATGATTGAGGCGAGTTGGCTTGCTCTCACGGATGCTCTTGCTTACGGTCTGCTGCGCGGCAGTGCGAAGTAGAGACGATGAGCAACTTCTGGCAGGGCGAAAAAATACGCTTGCGGGGCGTTGAGGGAGAGGATGCGGCAACGTTTCACCGATGGAACCTCGATAGTGAACGGGGTCGGTGGCTTGATTTTATCTGGCCTCCCGTATCCCTCGCGCACGTAGAGGAATGGCTGAAGAAAACAACGCTTCAGGCACTTGAAGAGGATTCGTTTCACTGGCTGATCGAAAACCAGGAGGGCATCCCCGTAGGCTCGATCAATACGCATCACTGCAATCGCCGCGCAGGAACCTTTTTTTACGGAATCGACATTGAGGAGGCACATCGGCGTAATGGATATGCGCGTGAAGCGATTGAAATGGTTCTGCGTTACTATTTCGGTGAGTTGCGCTACCAAAAAGCAAACGTTCATATCAACGCAGAAAATTTGGCTTCCATTGCTTTGCATGAGCGTGTTGGGTTTACGCTTGAGGGCACTCTTCGCTCGATGAGTTTCTCAGATAATCGCTTTAGCGATTTGCTCTGGTTCGGTATGACGTTAGAAGAGTGGAAACAAAAAGGGTTGAGCAGACATGAAAACGGTTCTGGTTGTGGCGCGTGAACGTCATATCGGGCGTTTGATCGAGGTGAACTTGCAACGGGCAGGGTATTCCGTCTCGCAACTGGACTT
>JACMPS010000255.1 GCA_014377395.1 Chthonomonadaceae bacterium | reverse complement strand
TTTTCCTGCCTGTTTGGAGGGTGACTTCGGGCGGCAAATCGTCGCCGCAAACAAACATCAAATCAATGTCGCTCGAATAGTTCAATTCGCGCCCGCCGAGTTTACCCATACCGATAATGCAGAAAGGGAGAGTGACAGGACGGCTTGCCTCGATTGGCTCTTTCGTCTTTGCCATCTCGAACGCAATCTGCACACAGGCTTCGGCGAGATTGGAAAACTCACGGGCAGTGCGCGGCAAATCGGTGAGTTGGGCGATGTCCCGCACTCCGATTCTGAGCATCTCACGCGCCTTGAATCGTCTGAGCGCGTCAAGTTTCAGTTCAGCACGAGCGCAAGCGTCTACAATTTGCTTGCCTTCGCGCAAGTAGGCGGTGGCACTTCGGGTTCCGCCTCTGACGCCGGGGTTTGCGACAAACTCAAAGTACTCCGGGTTTTTAATTATCAGATCAGCGAGATACTGACTTGTCCCAAAGACCTTGAGAAGCAGTTTCAGCCCGACAGTATGCGAAATGAGGGTAAGGAAATAAAGGCGGCGGTTTAGAGTGGCTTCAAGCCATTTGACGAGATTGTCAAGGGCGCGTTCGGAATCGGGAGTCGTGGCGAGAGCGGAGAGAAGTTGCGGGGTAAAGGCTTCCACCTCTTCATCGGTGACGCCGTTTCCCGCAATCCGTAAAATCTGATTTGAGTAAGGTGAAGAGGTCATTGACTAAGCATGTTCTACGGAAGGCTTTACAAGTCCTGCCCCGTGGCGTTTCAGTCTCGGCTCCCTCCCCTCACATAAGGGGAGGGTTGGGGTGGGGTTCGAGAACGGTTTGGTAGATGTCAACGGTCTGGTTTATCCCTGCGCTAAGCATCTTCGGTGAAGGCGTCCTTCGGACGCAATGCAAAAAGCGATTACGCTACAGTGATGTCCGCAATTGGATGAACTCGGAACGGCGAAGCAACCCTCGGCGAATTGATTCCGTCGGCTTCGGCATTGCGTTTGCATTGTCGTATCTGTTCCTACGTACTCACGTAGCAAAAGTCAAAAGCACTTACAAATCCGATATTTCCACGCTTCGTGCCATAATGGATTATGCTCAACTCACTCGAACTTATCCGCGATCTGATCTCCATTCCCGCGCCACCCGGTGAAGAGGCACGGGTGATTCGATCACTTGCGCCGAAACTGATTGCAATGGGCTACGCTCCTGAAATAGACGCAAAAGGAAATCTTCTTGTCGAAGTGGGCGAGAGCAGAGATGAAACCGATGCCCCCGCGATCCTCGTGACGGCGCACATGGACGAAATCGGACTGATCGTAACAGGAATTGACGAAGACGGCAAAGTTCGAGTGGCGGCAATGGGCGGCACTTACGCCTGGAAATGGGGCGAAGGAGCAGTCGAAATTCTCACGTTCAGCGGGGAAAGCATTACGGCGATTCTCTCTTATGGCTCGATTCACACGAATCACCCGGACAGCGTTACCGAGTTTGCCCGACACAATCCTCTCACCTTTAAGCAAGCTTTTCTGTTCACCGGAAAGACAAAAGCGCAGTTGACCGAAGCGGGAGTCGTTCCCGGTGTGCGTGTGGCACTTTCCCCTTCGCGTCGTGTCGTGACCGAAATCGGTGATTTTGTCGCCTCTTACTTTCTGGATGATCGCGCCGATCTCGCCGTATGGCTTATGGCACTGGAGAGACTAAAAGATAAGAAATTGTCCGTTCCCGTCACTTTTGCGGCAACAACTTATGAGGAGGTTGGCGGAGAGGGCACACGTTATATCCTGAATGGCGAGAATTACGACATCTGTGTTGCACTCGAAATTGGACCAAAAACCCCGGAAAACACGTTTGAGATTGACTCGACACCAACAATCTGGGTTCAGGACGGCTACGCAAGCCTCGATCCACAGGACGGGCGAATTCTCATGGAAGTCTGCACCCAACTCGGTTATGCACCGCACTGGCATTTTCTGTCACGGGGTGGTTCCGATGCTTCCTGCGCCTCCGCACTCGGTCAAGTGGCTCGCCCGGTCACGCTTGCGTTTCCTACCGAAAATTCGCATGGCTACGAAATCATTCACAAGGACGCCCCGGAACGCCTGACCGAACTGCTTCTCGCCTATCTGGAGCGAGTTTCTCAGTTCTGATTTCACCTTACGCAAGGGAGATAATCTACCACCCACTTTGTTAGAGACACAGAGGCACAGAGAAATACAGGGGTTAGGTAACAGGGAGTAGAGATTAGGAAAACACAGAGAAACCTCACGCAAAGACACGAAAGCGCAAAGAGGAGGAGGGAAAGTTGAACGTCGAGAGCATTTGTCTTGACTCCCCTCTCCCGGATTTTGGGGGAGGGCTGATTGGATGAGATCAGGGTGGGGGCTATCCTCTATGCCTCCAACAAATTGGAGCGGATTTCTCAACTCTGATCTTCACTTTGATTGCTCTGGATTGACATGAATCGCAACTAATTTTTATGCTTACTTATCACATCGCCAACACGGTTTCGCTTTTCCTTTTTGCTTTGCTCAACGCCTTGAATCTGCACGACTACCGCCCTGTTCCGCCCGATGCCCTCCCTCCTCGCCCGGAGGAACGACTTTTCATTTTGATTCCTGCCCGAGACGAAGCCGAAAATATCCGTGAATGTCTTGCGGGACTTCAGGCACAGACCTACTCAAATTTCACTCTGCTGGTTCTCGATGACGCCTCTGAAGACGGAACTTCGGAGATTGTGGAGAGCATTGCGCGTGAAGATTTGCGTATTGAGTTGCTAATGGGCAAACCTATCGAGACGGGTTGGGCGGGCAAAGTCTGGGCGTGTTCGCAACTCGGTGCCGAAGCGCAAAAACGGGGAGCCGACTGGCTTTTGTTTCTGGATGCAGATACCCGCGCCCTTCCCGGTCTGGTGGCGGCAGGATTGCACCATGCACAAACGCATCGTGCCGGAATGGTTTCCACATTTCCCTATCAGACAACGGGCAGTTTCTGGGAGCGAGTGGTTTTGCCGATGATCCATTTTCTAATTTGCACATTTTTGCCGCTTCGCCTTGTGTGGGGCAGTAAGTCAGGGGCATTGGTAGCGGGTTGTGGGCAATTCGAGTTGTTTTCGGCAGAGGCGTATAGAGCGACAGGGGGTCACGCAGGCATCCCCGGCTCATTTCACGACGGCTTGAGACTCGCACGAAAGACGAAATCTAAGGGCTTCCCCGTTCGGCTTTTCGACGGTTCGCCCCTGATGACCTGCCGAATGTACGACGGAGGAAAAGCCGTCTGGAACGGCTTCACCCGTAATGCTTATGAGGGATTAGGCGGTTTTATTCCGCTTGTTGGCATGACGTTTCTGCAAAGCGTTCTATTTTTGTTTCCGTTTGGGTTTCTGCTTTACGCACTCATCAAAGGTTTGCTTGGCTCTGGAATTCCACAATGGGGCGGACTAGTAGCATTGCAGGTCGCTTTAATCTACACGATTCGAGTGACGCAAGCAAAACGCTTTGGACATGGCGAAACGGTCTGGCTTCACCCGCTCAGCGTGACGGCACTGATCGCTATTCAATGGGCGTCTTTTTTCAAGTCACTCCGCAAAACAAAAGTGGCGTGGAAAGGAAGAATTTATGGCTAAGTGTGACAAACTTCACACACATTGCGTGACCCATTCCGCTTGACGGGCGCAAAGTGTTTTGTTATAATTACGTCCTAAATAGGCTCGCTAACATGAAGGATACCTGCGGCAATGGAGATCAAACTACTCGGAACGGGGGGCGCGGACGGTATGCCCGGACTCTTTTGTCGTTGTTCCGCCTGCCTTTACGCCCGTCTGCACGGTGGCAAAGACCTACGAACCCGGGCATCCGCACTTATTGACAGCACGCTTAAAATTGATCTCCCTCCTGACACGCTCTCTCAGTCACTGAAAGGTGAACTGGATATGAGTGCCGTCGAAACTTTGCTTTTCACGCATGGACACGACGATCACTTTTGCCTTTCCGAAATTCAGTATCTCGGCAAGCATTTTATCTCCCCGCCTGATCATCCGCTTTATCTTCTTGCTCCCCTCAACATTATCGAACAGGTAGATTTGCTGTATGCGAATCGTGACCTGCCGCTTTGCTTTCAAGTTCTCTCTCTCTGGAAAACGATCTTGGCGGGAGGCTACCGCATTACCCCCCTCGAAGCAAAACACGTCACCGATATGGAGTGCTTCAACTATCTCATTCAGGAGATTTCTACGGGGAAAACACTACTCTACGCGACGGATACGGGTTGGTGGGACGAAAAGACATGGAGTTTTCTGGTGGGAAAGCACGTTGACGGCGTTGTCATGGAGTGCGGAATGGGCCCTATCAGAGAGGGGTACGCGGGACATCTGAGTATCGCCCAGATCATTGCCGCACGAGAGAAACTGCTGACACAAAACACGATCACGCCCGACACACTTTTCGTCGCGACGCATCTCTCACACGCCGGGGGCTTTTTGCATCAGGATTATGAGGCGGTACTCTGTCCACATGGAATCACAACCGGCTTTGACGGAATGACGTTTACGCTGTGAAAAGTGTTGAGTTGAGTTAAAGATTTTCCTCAGAAGAGAACAGGTTGGAAAAAACGAGCATTTACTCTCTCCCCTTATGTAAAGGGAGGATTGGGGTGGAGTTTGTAAGATGAATTCCAACGTTCAATCGCATCAACGATCTGGTTTATCCCTGCGCTAAGCACCTGCGGTGGAGGCGTCCTTCGGACGCGATACGGCAATAAAAAACAAAGACAAAACCCCTCCCAACCTCCCCCTTGCATAAGGAGGAGGAAAAGGATTGTTGCGCTTACTCTCCTGAGCATTAAGGGGGAGAAGCAAAACCTGACTATGCTGTCAGCTCTTGCGGGGTGAACCAGAGAGCGATTTCTTCGGTGGCGGCTTCCGGGGCGTCGGAACCATGAACGAGGTTTGTTTGCAGTTCCGTCGTGTAATCTCCACGAATTGTGCCGGAGAGGGCTTCAAGCGGCTTTGTTGCCCCGATCATGCTCCGGCTTAACTTGATCGCTTCCGTGCCTTCCCATACCATCGCCACAACGGGTCCCGAAGTCACGAAGTCCACGAGTTCCCCGAAAAATGGGCGTTCTTTGTGGGCGGCATAGTGCTTCTCTGCGATTTCGCGGGTTGGCGTCACCATTTTCAAGGCAACCAGTTTCAATCCTCGTGTCTCGAAGCGGCGAATAATTTCCCCCACGAGGCGGCGTTGCACTCCGTCGGGCTTCACCATGATGTAAGTTCGTTCCATATTTTTGTTATGTGTCCTCTGCGTTTTCAGTTACGTCTTCAGTCTGTCTGGATTGTGCCGATCTCAGCGAGTTCCTCAGAGAGTTTACCCTCATCGCCCTGCACTACAATCGCGGCACGTCCCGGAAGAAGATACTTTTTCGCGGCGCGTTGCACGTCCTCAAGTGTGACGGCGTTGATCCGGTCACGATACCCCGTCAGCCAGTTGGCGGAATGATTGAAATACTCCAACTCGAACAATTCCGAAGCGAGTGTAGACTGCGCGGAAAGTGATTTGAGGAATTTACCGCCCAGATAATTTTTGGCAGCCGACAACTCCTCAGCGGTAGCGGGTTTATCCTGGAACTCTTTCACTTCCGCCAGAATTCGTTTGATCGCTTTTCCCGTCACCGAAGTTCGCGATTCAACGCGAATCGTGAACGTGCTGGCAAGCTCATCCAGGCTTACCGAAGAGGAAACCGAATAGGCATAACCGAGTTTTTCGCGAATCACGTTGAACAAACGCGAATCAATTTTGCCCCCGATAATCGCGTTTGCCACTTCAATCGCGGACATATCGCGTTCGGAAATGCCTTTGGGAATCGCGTTTCCCAGCGAGACCTTCGCAGAAACCGATTTTTCCCGATTGGCAACAAAAACACGGTTAAATAGTTCGTAACTCGGATTGACAATCGTTTTCTGAACGGGAGGCGTGATGCGCTTCCACGTTGCAAACGAGGACGCTTTAATTTGTGAGAGGGTCTGCACCGGGTCTACATCGCCGACAACGAGAAGAAGCGAACCATTGGGGCGATAGTGCTTTTCGTAAAAATCAAGCACCGTATCCACCGTCAAGTTTTTTGCGGTCTCATCGTTGACTTCCGTAAAGGCGTAGGGGTGCTTCCCATAAATCGCTCGCATCAGTCGTCCCTGCGTGTCGAATTTTTCGTCAATGACACCCGCTTTCAGTGCCTCTGCAATCATTTCGGCACGTCCCTTGAGCTGGCTTACGTAGGCTTCCATAATCTTAGGATCGAATTTGGGACGTAATACACGCTCTGCCATCAGTCCTAAAAGATCAGACGTTTTTGAGGCGATGGCATCCCCCTGAACAATAGCATAGTCTTTTCGCGCGGAAAAAGAGACACTTCCTCCGATTTTTTTGCTGGCGGCGGCAAACTCTTTATTGTCGTATTTTTTGGAACGCTGATTGATCAGAGTTTCGACAATATCTTCCATCGTTGCCGACTTCGAGTCGGTCATGGATTGTCCTGCGGGAATTCCAAGTGCCGCCGTCACGAGAGGAACACGAGAATTTTTACAGATTACCACCCGCAATCCGTTCGGCAGAGTCTCCCGCACCGTCACCAGTGTGGGCACAGGGTGCACGGCTAAATCCGCCGGGGGAGGAGAAGGAACGGCGTCTTCGGGGGGCAGAGCGTGTCCGCTTGCGGAGAGGAAAAGCGTTGCCGCTCCCATCATAAGTGCGCGAAAACCCGCTATTTTTTGTCTTCTCATTCCTCGTCTTCCTCTTTCTGATCTTTACCACGCACGTAAAGGATGCTACTGGATTCCTTCTTAAAATACTTTTTCGCGACGGCTTGAATTTGTTCCGGCGTGACGGCGGCGTATCGCTCAAAGGACTTATAATATTCGGAAGGATCACCGTACTGAAGCGAGTACTCGGCTAATCCAAGAGCGCGTTGAACGAGTGGTTCGACATCGCTACGATATTTCGCGGCGAGAAATTCACGCTTGACGTTTTCGACTTCCTCTTTGGAGGGAAGTTCTTCCTTCACACGATCCAGTTGCACGAACACCTCATCCACCAGCGTTTTTCGCTTGACATCGGGGCGATGAATCAAACTTAAGAGGGCACGAGACGGTCCTGTCTGAGCGTCCAGACCTGCGCTTATCGAAAGAATCCAATTCTCCCCGGCTCCAATTTCGGCGGCGGCACGCTTCGCATCCTGCGCGAATACCATTTGCATTAACAGTTCGGTCGGTTCCATGTCTGGGGACTTGATTCCGGGTGCCTCCCACGCCATAAAGATGCCCGGTACGGTGGCAAAAGGATCAGTGACGGTGGCGGAGCGTTGTTTCACCTGAGCGGGTTCCGTGGTATCGGTTTTGGGCGGGTCCTCGCCTTTCGCAATGCTCCCGAAATGTTTGATGATCAGGTCTTTTACGACGGGAATGTCGAAGTCCCCTGTCACCACCAGCACGGCATTGTTCGGCTTATAGTACGCTTTGTAAAACGATTGCACGTAGGCGAGGTCTACGGCATCGAGGTCTTCCATCGACCCGATTGGCAGGTGCTGATTGGAAAAGTTTGTGTAGGAAAGAGATTGCAGTTTTGCGTTTGCAAGTGCGTAGGCAACGTTGTCCAACCGCAAACGCTTTTCTTCTTTAACCACGTCTTTCTGATTTTTGAAGTTGGTGGCATTAACAGCAAGAGACTTCATACGATCCGCTTCAAGCCAGAGGGCAAGCGGCAACTTTTCGGCGGGAACTTGATCTTCGTAAGTGGTAATTTCAGAGCGGGTCGTTCCCTGAAACTCGCCGCCCGCGTTTTCGATAAACTTAAAATGTCCGGCTTTCGGCACATTCGCCGAACCCTGAAACATGAGATGCTCGAACAAATGAGCGAACCCGGTGCGGGTTTTAACCTCGTTGCGAGAGCCGACGTGATACGCAACTACGACACCAACAATGGGCAGGGTTTTATCCTGAGAGAGTACCACCTGCAAACCATTTTCGAGGGTGTACTTTTCAACCGGGAATTTTGGCGTTTTCTGAGCGAAGGAAACCATCGGGACGGAGAGGGCAAAAGCCGCCGCGAAGAAAGCGAGAAATCTCATGGGTTTGTTACAATGCCTCCGTGTCGAGGGGGAAGGGAAAAGGTGCGCCTGTAAAGGGTTTTCTCAGAGACGCACCTTATTATACAGCAAATTGTACAAAGGACGTTCCGACTTCCTTACGCACGAGATTCTTTACCTTTTTTCGATGCAGACAACCTCTTTCAGACTGCGATGATAAAGCCGTTCCGCCGCAAACGTGATCGAGTTCAGGCTCCACGTTTCACCTGCGGGACCGAGATCGTTGACGGAGAGCAGGGCTTTTTGGTCCAGAATTTTCGCATTGCCGTCAATGACGTAGGTGACGCCGAGCATCGTAGTAAAGAAAATTTTGCCGTTGACCGCCGTAGGATTGCCGAGCATACACCAGAACCAGCCATCCCGTTTGGAGCGTTCATCCCCTGCCACGTCTATGCCGCGAGAATTGATGGTGGAGGAGGGTTGCGCTTCGCCCCAGATGAATTTGTCGTCTTCACCTGTTTTCCGAATGACCTGTACCGGGAGTTCAAGATACTCGACTTTGTCTGTTTTCAGATTGACGCGCCCGACACAGTGCGGGGGCCCATAGCCCTGTGCGGCATCCGTAAAACAGAGAAAGTAGTGATAACCGCCGATAACGATGTTGGTGAACCACGCCGGGAACGCTTTGAGAGGCGGAGTCTGTTTCGTGAGATTGATGTCTTTAAGGAGTTCATATTTGCCCGTTTGGGGCAGATAGCGGCGATAATCCACGCGGTCATTCAAGGATTGAGTTTTGATTTTCTCTCCAGTGCGAATGTTAAGAATTTCGTGTTGCGAGG
>JACMPS010000254.1 GCA_014377395.1 Chthonomonadaceae bacterium | reverse complement strand
TCCGAAAATCAAACAGAAGCGGAGATGACGGAGGCACTACCAACCGGAGGCGTAATGACCTTTTTTCCACCGGAACCGGGACAAACTTCGCCGACCTGTCCCTTTTCAGGAGAACCGAACAACAAAGAAACCGTCAAAAAAGTCATTCTGTGGATTGAAGAAAATAATATCGGACGTGGAATTGTCAATTATCGTTTGCGGGACTGGCTGATTTCACGACAACGTTACTGGGGCTGTCCCATTCCGATCATTCATTGCGAATTTTGCGGAACTGTGCCTGTGCCGGAAAAAGACTTGCCTGTTCTATTGCCCGATGTCGTCTCTTATGCGCCGACAGGAACCGGGGAATCGCCGCTCGCTTCGATTGATTCGTTTGTCAACGTGGCTTGTCCGACTTGCGGCAAAAACGCAAAGCGTGAGACGGACACGATGGCAGGTTCCGCCGATTCGTCCTGGTATTTTCTGCGCTTTACCGATCCGCAAAACTCTGAGGCGGCGTTCGACCCGACGATTGCGGCGGGATGGATGCCCGTTGACCTTTATGTGGGGGGAACGGAACACGCCGTCGGACATCTGCTCTATGCGCGATTCTGGACGAAAGTGCTACATGATGCGGGCTACATTCCCTTTGATGAGCCGTTTATGCACTACCGAAATCAGGGCATGGTGCTGGCGAACACGCCCGGTATCGAAGTCAAAAAAGATGACAGTGTACAAGGTAACGAAGACGGCGAGAATGACGGCGATGAGCCAATCGAGAACTGGAAAGCCCTGAAACCGGAAGAGCGAGAGAGTGTCCCGGAAGAAGAGTTAGTGTGGCGATGGGTGAAAATGAGCAAGTCGAAGGGCAATGTCGTCACGCCGGACGAGATGGCGGAACAGTTCGGGACGGACAGTCTGCGTCTTTTTTGTCTGTTTGTGGCCCCCTTTGATGAGGTGGTGCAGTGGTCGAATGACGGCATTGAAAACGCGAATCGCTTTTTGCGGAATCGGGTGTGGCGTCAGTGGCTTGATGCTCGCCCTCACTTCGTCGAAAACTGGAGGGAGAGGGTAGGGGAACTCGCCAACGAATCCCTGAGCGAGACGGAACGAAAACTGCGCCGCAAACTGCATCAGACAATCGCGAAGATGGGCGAGGACATCGAGAATTTCCGCTTTAACACGGCGATTTCCGCGCTAATGGAGTTCACGAATGAGTTTTCGAGTTTCCGCAATTCGCTTTCGGCGGAGCCTACCGAAACTCAAAAACTGCTTCTCTCCGAAGTGCTTGAAACGTTGCCGCTTTTGATCTCACCCATAGCACCGCACCTCGCCGATGAGTTCTGGGAGCGTCTCGGCAAACCGGGCTTCACCTACAAACTGTCATATCCGGTTCCTGATTCAGTCGTCGCCACCGAGGACGAGGTGGAAATCGTGGTGCAGATCAATGGAAAACTCAGGGAGCGACTGACGATCCCTCTGGGCTTGGACGCAAAAGCACTCGAAGCACTTGCGCTTGGAAATGAACGAATCAAAAACGAACTTGAAGGCAAGACGATCCGCAAAGTAATCGCTGTCCCTGACAAACTCGTCAATATCGTTGCCGGGTAAGGGAGTCCGGGGAATTCATTCCCCGGCTACAGACGGGCGTGGCAAGCAAGAGGGCGTAAGGGCGTCGCTTTCTACGCCCTCATCCCGAGCGACACATACAAACGGGCGCAGAGAGCGATACATACAAATGGGCGCAAGCAAAAGCAACGGCGATGACCCCTGTAAACGTCTTTTTAAGGGAGAATGAACCCATTACCCCGCTTTGTCCGTAGAGAAAAGAAGGAGGATTGACTTTTATGGCGAATATCTCTGAGGAACAGAAAAAACACATTGACCGAAAAATCAAAGAGGGCAACCTCAACGAATTCGGCGATTCCAAAGATACGGTTTACGCGGGAGGGACACCCCTGTTCAACATGATGACCGGGCAAACCAAAGACCGCTACGAGTACGTTCTGGGCAAGCACCCCGATTGGAAGATTTAGAGTAAACAGGGGCATCGGTCGCAAAATAAATGCTTGTCTTTCGCCCCGAAGTTTTGTAATGACATTGAGCGAGGAATCTCATGCACGATAAAAATGAAGCACGTTTTTGGCGCGGTCTGGGTATTGCCATTCTGGTAGGCGGAGCCTTGCCGATGGCGTGGGCATGGCGGGGACAACTGACGGAGCGTCTGACGCCCTCAACAACGCCGCAAGTGCGTGACGTGGCGTCATTCGGAAGCGAGTCGGATTGGATTCGCCCTGACGAAATCGCCGTTCAGTTTAAGCCCGGTGCAAAGCCGGACAGCAATGCGTTCGCTTCACTGAGCAAAACGCTTGGTGGTTCCCTTGCCTGGAACAGCGTTAGCGGCGGAGAAACTGGCATTGCCCGCCTCACACTTCCTTTCGGCACGGATGTTCGCACAAAACTAGCGCAACTTAATGCCGACCCGCGTGTGGAAGCCGCCGATGTGGTTCACCTGTATCGCCTTCCACAGAATGAAATGGTTTCGACGGGCGTTGCCTCCTCTACTCCCATTGCAAACGACGAGAACGAACCCGACAAAGGCAAGTTCAAGCCGAATGACCCGCGCTATTCCGAGCAATGGAATTTTAAGATGGTCAATGCAGAAGAAGCATGGGCAAAGGCACGAGGGAAGGGCGCAATTGTTGCCGTCATTGATACGGGTGTCGCTTATGCGGACACGAAAAAAGGCAAAATCGCTCGCGACTTCAAGAACACGAAATTTGCTCCCGGTTATGACTTTGTGGCGAAAGACGCGCTCCCCAACGACGATCAGGGACATGGAACCCACGTTGCGGGAACGATTGCCGAAAGCACCAATAACGACGAAGGGGTTGCAGGTCTCGCTTTTGAGGCAACCGTGATGCCGTTGAAAGTCCTTTCCGCTTCTGGTTCGGGAACTTCAGCGGATATCGCCGACGCAATCCGGTGGGCGGCGGATCACGGTGCCAACGTAATCAATATGAGTCTTGGTTCCCCTTATCCCGACAAACTGATGGGGTCTGCCTGCGAATACGCGAAGAAAAAAGGCGTCGTCATTATCTGTGCGGCAGGGAACAGTGGACGCGAAGGCGTCGGTTATCCGGCAGCGTATAAGGATTGTGTCGCGGTTTCTGCTGTGGGTCCCTCTGGTGAACTGAGTTTCTATTCTTCATGGGGCAAAGAAGTGGCGATTGCTGCACCTGGTGGCGATACCAAAGCCGGGGGTGAGGCAGGAGCGATTCTCCAGAACACGGTTTTCGATGGTAAGGACGATTACTTCGGCTTTCAGGGAACCTCAATGGCGTCGCCGCACGTTGCGGCGGTTGCGGCACTTGTGGTCTCAACAGGGATCAAAGACCCTGACGAAATTCGCGCTGTCCTTCAGAAATCCGCAAAGAGCAAAGGCACTCCTAAAAAATATGGAGCCGGAGTTCTCGATGCCGCCGCCGCCGTCACCCTCGCTGAGAAAACTCACGCAGACGGTGTAGCTCGTTTCTATGTGACGTTGGGACTGTTTGCAGGATGTGCGTTTATCGGCGTGATCCGCAAACGGCAGGGTCCGCTTTCCGGTGGTTATCCGTTCTGGGGAACCGCCGCCATTGCCTTTGGGTTTCTGTTCCCGGATTGGCTTGTCGGCTATCTCGGCATGACCTCCGAAGCAAACTTGATCGGGCATAGCGTACTGGTTCCGGGTATTCTGCTGATGCTGGGCGCGAAAAACTCACAGGAGCGAAGATTGCTTGGCTGGGTTGCGTTCGGTCTATCCGCACACCTCGGTTGGGAATTCTTGCGAGGCACGTCTCCTTTCGGAGCGGAAATCGGCTTCTGGCAGTTCACGCCCTGGGCAATCTCGAACACGGTTGTCGGAGCAGGAATGTTGCTGGCGGGTCTTCACGCAAAACGCGAATAAGACGGTTTGAGTTAAGGGGGAACACAGAGAATGTGCCAAAGTTCATTATTGAATTTCACACATTGATCTGTGTTCCTCTATATTCATAGGTGGATACAAAAAACAAAGGGAAACAAATCCATGCAAACAATCGAGATTTCTGCAGAAGAAGTAAGCAAAGGAGTGATGTCCTCGGAAAATCTCGCGGATGCGGTAGAGGCAATTGAAAGCGATGGGTTTGTCGTGTTGGGCGGAGTTGTTTCCTCCCAGAGCATCAATACTCTGCGTGACAAAATGCGCGAAGATCTCGCCCGATTTATTGCACGAGACGATGCCCCTTTCAACTTCAATCAGGGCAACATTCAACAAGACCCTCCTCCCTTTCCTCCCTATCTTTTCCCGGACGTTTTGCTTAACAAAATGGTAATAGCCGTCACCCACACTGTCTTGGGGCAGGGCGTGAAAAATGATTTCTACAGTGGAAACACCGCTATCAAAAGTGAACAACGTCAACCTGTACACGCTGATACCGGGCAATTGTTCGCCAATCTGGTAGAAGGAACTCCCCCCTATGGACTGGTTGTAAACGTGCCTCTCGTGGATTTCAGCCCTGAAAACGGCTCGACGGAAATCTGGACAGGCACTCACAAGGATACCTCGGTGGTCATTGGGCAAGACATCAAAGTGACGCCCGAAATGTTGGAGAGATGGCGCGAGAAGTCACAGCCTTTTCAGCCAACGATCAAAGCCGGAAGTGTTCTCATCCGCGATATTCGCCTCTGGCACGCAGGAATGCCGAACCGTACCGACACGCCGCGCACGATGATTGCGATGATCCACTACATCGGGTGGTGGAAAACAGGTACACTGAAATTTCCAAAGGGAACCGAAGCCTTTTTTGCCGACTCGGATCTGTATACCTGCGCTCAATTCGTCGAAGGCGACATTGATTATGTTCACGCGCCGGGAGCCTACGAGTACGTCAAAGAAGCCGCCTCGAAAACCCCTGCCGAAAAATCCTAGCTTCAACAAAAATGGAGAACCTCCCATGACCCGTCTCAAGAAAACAATTGCGCTGACCCTCGTTCTGTCCTCACTTTTCGCTGTTGCAGTCGCCGCACAGCTCGATACGCTGATCAAAGGCGCGGGAATCGCTTACGTGATTTCCAAGTTCGGACCCGACATCAATAAAGCGATCAACGCCGCCACAAAAACTCCAAACGACAACCCTACTTTTGCAACGAAAGTGGTTCCAGTGATCTCGGTGGGAGACGGAAAACAGGCGGGAGCCGTGCAGATCATGGGACCTCGTGCCGCCGTCAACAAGGTTCAGGCAGTGGCACAATTCGAGACGAAATTCAAGGCACTCGGTATGAGACTGCGGGGGCTGGTTCCGATTGACTCGAAGAACATCAAAGAGATTCGGCGCGTTCCCGGCGTAGGGATCAGTGGATTGCTGGACGTAAAAATCTAATTTATTGAGCCGTTATGATCTTAATTCGACCCTACACCAAAAAAGATCGGGAGGTGTGCCTGTCTCTGTTCGACGGGAACGCACCTCCCTTTTTCGACCCCTCCGAGCGTTCCACTTACAAAGCGTTTCTAGAGGGTGAAACCTTTCACGCCTACCGGATTTTCGAGCGCGACGGGACGGTGGTTGCGTGTGGCGGCTATGCGATTGAAGAGGAAATGGGCGATTTGTGCTGGGGCATCGTATCACGTAGGGCACACGGTGAAAAGCTCGGCTGGCTTTTGCTACTCTATCGCCTCAACAAAATCGCGCAGGATGAATCGCTTTATGGGGTTCACCTTGACACCTCACAACACATCGAAAAATTCTACGAGAAACTTGGCTTTAGGACGATCATGGTCACAGAGGATTATTACGGCGCAGGTCTACACCGTCACGACATGGAGTTGATGCTGACATCCGAAAAGCGCACCGAGATCGAAAGCGAGTATCGCCGGATTAGCGAAAAACTAGAGGTGAGGGAGAGGGAGTGACTGATTCCCTGACGCTCAGTTCAGAGCAAAAAGACCACCTTCAGTCGTTGAAAGCCTTGTGGGAAGAGAACGAGGGAGAGGAGCGGTTTGCGGCTTTGCGCCTTCGTGAGCAGGACGTGGAGACTTTGCGCCTGATCAAAGCCATGCTCGAAGGGCGCGGCGTCTGGTCTTACGACGTGACGCGGCGATTTCTCTCGCTTGTCCGCGCCCTTGCCTCCAACCCCAATCTTGATGTTCGTCTTTTACGCTCTCCCGGCGAACCCACTCAATTTCAGGCTCAACTGAGGGAACTGCTTTACGGGGCGTCTCCGCTTCCCGCTCGACTCAAAGAATTTATTTCAAGGCGACACGCAGGCGGACGCACGGCACTACAATTACTCTGCGTTTCCGACCCGCACGAGTTTCCCTTGATCACTTCAGGAGGGTGGAAAAGTCTCAAACCGACGGGAGAGCAAGAGCGTATTGCTCTGGAAATCGTCTCGCGCCGCCATTTTCCCGATCTTGAGGGGCAGTTTTCCGATGACGCCCTGCAAACGCTGGCTCAGGCGGAAATTTACCGACTGGCTCTTGGGGAAACCGAAGTTGAGGACTACCTGGCTTTGCATCGCTTGTTGACGTGGGAGGGAAGCGCAAAGCGTTCCCGGCGTCAAACGGTTTACGCGCCTCTCCCACAAACCACTGGAACGGTGCAGGAAAGCACCCCCCTTTATCGCAGTTCGGAAACTTCAGTCCGCGCAGAAGTCGTTCCGGTGCAATCAGGCGATTTTGCGAAAATCTCTACGCAACAGGTTCTCTCCGAGATCGAAGCCGAAATTGCTTTGAGGGGGTTTACCTACGCGCCTCTCACGATCCGCAGTTATTTCATCGCCCTGCAATCAAAGCCGTTTGCGCTTTTGTCGGGGCTGTCGGGAACCGGAAAAACACGTTTGACTTCCCTTCTCGCAGAGGCTTTGACGGGCAACACCGAGCAGTACCTGAACCTTCCGGTTCGTCCCGATTGGAACGATTCAACACCAATTCTCGGCTATGTCAACTATCTGGCGGGAGGCGGAACCGGACGCTACGTTGCCACTCCTTTTCTCAACTTTCTGGCGCGTGCGCTCGAAAATGACGCAAATCGAGCGGCTTATTTTCTTTGTCTTGACGAAATGAATCTAGCGCGTGTCGAATACTATTTTGCCGAAATTCTTTCCGCAATGGAAACGGAGAAGGGCGAACTCTTGCTCTCCAATGGACAGGCGATGTCACTTCCCCCAAACCTGTTTTTCAGTGGAACCCTCAATCTCGATGAAAGTACCCACTCCCTTTCCCGTAAAACTTTGGATCGCGCTAATCTGCTTTCGTTCGCTTCCGTTGACCTCAGAGACAATGCCACCCCGTCACAATTGCCCTCCGTCATTTCGCACGAGTTAAGACAGGCGGTTTTTCTGGGAGCAAAGGTGAAGTCGGTAGCACAGGCACGGGCAAGATTAGGGGGCATCGGAGGCAAACGACTCGATGGAGAAAAAATAGTGATCGAGCGTCTTTCCGAGGTAAACGCAATTCTGGAACGAGGCGAGACGGGTTTCGGCTATCGTGTGCGGGATGAAGTTCTCAAGTTTTGCGCGAATAGTTTTGATCGGGACGGCTCCGGCTTGCTTGTCCCCAACGCTCCTACCGACGCAAAAGCCAACCTGTTCGCTGCCTTCGATCTACAACTGATGCAAAAAGTGTTACCGCGATTGTCCGGGACACGCGAACAGATCGAAGCCTCTCTGGTGGATATGCTTCTTTGGACGAGTAGTAACGACGCACCACGTACCGCAGAGAGGCTTCAACGCTTGAAGTTTCGGCTTGACCGAGACGGATTTCTCATTATGGATTAACGGTTTTAGGGAAAAGCAGGTTAGTGAAGTGTGACGACTCGCGCTCCGTTTCGCTCCAAGTCTACCGTCAATTTCAGGCGGTTATTGGGTAAGATTTCGTAAGCGTCCGCTCCTTCTACCCTCAGCGACTCCATATTTTGCAACGGTTGCGTGACGTAGGTGAACTTTCCGTTTTTCACCGTGAAAAGTGTGATCAATCCCCTCCCTGTTTGGGTCTCGATTTTCTCGTGGATTTCAGGACTGGAGCCGGGAAAGCCCGTCACCTTTGGATAGGCATTTGTGGCGGCTTGTGCAATAGATTTGTAGCGCGTTAGTTGTGCGCCGAGAGAAGAAACCTCCTCTTCGCTCATCCCTACCAGATCACCCCAGATTCCGTTTCCGCCGAGTGTCAAGGCACCGAACGTATTGTCCTGTGAAAGTTGGGGTCCATCAGGGAGAAAATGCGTCAAGAATAAAATCGAAGGAATTACGGTGTCGAAACGATAAGACTGGCGGCAGATGCGGGGACGAGCGGGCCCTCCGTAAAAGAAGACATTGATCGTGTCCGGTTCCATTTTGACGGTTTTCGGAATGTTGAAATCGTGGAAGTAGGGACCGTTGTTGATCAGAAAATACTTCCCGACCGAAAGAAAACCAAGCCCGACAAATCGCCCGCCCTCTGTCACATCGAAGTCAACGATGATGCCGGGAGCGCGTTTTGTTGCCTCCTCCACAATCCGAATCATTGCGAGTCCCATTTCGTAGGCATAGCAGTCGGTTCGCTCTTGAGGGCTGTTTGTCGCCGTGCCGTGATGATGGTGATCTGCGTTGCAACCATATTGTCCGATGGCATCCCACTTAAAGTAGGTGACGCCCAATTCCTCATGCAAACGCACCATAATCTTGATGAAACTCTCGGCATAGTCAGAGGCGAGGCACATCCCATAACTTTCTTCGGTTTCCCAGATCGGTCCCCAGAAAGACTCGATGCCGTCCTTCATCAGTACACAATCTCGATGTTTCAGGAACACTTTCGACGATTGTGCAGCAACAATGGGATTCAGCCAGAGACCCAGTTTCATGCCATAGTCTTCGAGTTTTTGGCGAATGGTTTTTAAGCCGTCGGGGAACCGCTCCAGGTCTACTTCCCAATCCCCGGTTTTGTGATACCAGCCCGTGTCAATCACGAAAACTTCAATACCGAGGGTGTGTGCAACCTCGATTTCCGCCAGCATCCGTTCCAGATTCATCTCGGACAGATAGGGCTTACCCTCAAAATACTTAAGGCGTTCCTGGTAGTTCCAGGTATTGTAGAAAAGATAAGGCTTGCGCGATTCATTGTTGTCGGCGACTTCTTCGAGGAAAAACCGGCGGTATTCCTCAAGCAATACGTCTACATTCCCTGCAAATGCCCCCGCCTCAAACCAGACCGATTGAAACGATTTCTCCGGCGAAATCTCATAGCCGTGCCAGTAGTTGCCTTTTCGAGCGGCGAGGGAAAGCGAATCCGTCAGCGTAAAATCGAAAAAGGAGTCAGGGTGATCGGCTCCATGCTCGTAAGCAACAAGAACGGAAAAACCATTTTCACTCAAAATGGCAATGGGGCCCACGAAAGAAGAGGGCGTGTGAATTTCGGAAGCGGGCGTGTCGTGACGATAGGGGAGGTAAGAGTGAGCGACAGGATCGAAATGCGAAAGTTGGATCTCAGTGAGCGACGGATTTTGCAGGTTCGGCTTGACCTCAAAGTAGCGCAGAGTGTCTTTGCCCTCAGTCTTGGTGAGTTGAGCGGGTGCGTCGGAGGTGAGCGTGTAGCGAAATCGGATAAAGGGCGAGTTTTCGTGTTCACGCACAGCGACAACTAGGATAAGCGCAGGTTCCGCCGATTCCTCGCGGTAGGTCAGTAGCTCCTCGGTTCCATGCTGTAGCATCGTCTCTGAGGTTTGCGTGACAACAAACTTGAAATCGCCGCGTTCAATACCGTTGACCTCGAAGCGC
>JACMPS010000253.1 GCA_014377395.1 Chthonomonadaceae bacterium | reverse complement strand
CTTTTTCTCCCTGTCTTTTTCCCGAAAAACCGCGTGACGGTTAGTGAAGAAAGTGGCGGACGCCCGTGTAAACCATCGCAATGCCGAACTGATTGCAAACTTCGATGGTCTCCCCATCCTTGACGGAACCGCCCGGTTGAATGATCGCAACAATTCCAGCCTCTGCCGCCGCAGTGGGTCCGTCCGGGAAAGGGAAAAAAGCGTCCGATGCCATGACAGCCCCCTTTGCCTCGTCACCCGCGCCCTCAATGGCAAGTTTGACGGAGCGAACACGGTTCATCTGCCCTGCGCCAATCCCGACCGCCGCCTTGTTTTTGGTGAGGCAAATTGCGTTGCTCTTGACGTGTCGCACCACTTTCCACGCAAACAAAAGTTCTTCGATCTCTTCGGGAGTAGGGTGTCGCTCCGTTACCACTTTCAGGTCCGCTTCCGTAATCACAAGATGATCGGGCGATTGGACGAGAAGCCCGCCCGTCACTCGCTTGTAATCGTAGCCTGTGGCGGGTGCTTTTTCACGCCAGCCTTTCAGGTCAGCAACTTCTAGGAGCCGCAAATTTGCGCCCCATTTCTTGCGCTCAGTGAGAATAGAAATCGCTTCCGGCTCAAAGCCAGGGGCAATGATCGCCTCAAAGAAAGTGTCTTTGCCCGTGATTTCTTCGGCGGTCTCCACATCTAAAATTCGCGTGACGGCAAGGATTCCCCCGAACGCAGAAGTCAGATCTCCCAAGCGTGCCTTCTGAAAGGCTTCCGCCAGCGTTTCCGATAGCGCGACTCCGCACGGGTTGGCGTGTTTAATGATCACGGCTGCCGCCTGAGTTTCCTCGCTGAATTCCTTCACCGTCTCCAACGCCCCATTCAGATCATAAAAATTATTGTAAGAGAGTTCCTTTCCGTGAATCTGCTTTGCGTTCGCGACACAGGGTTCCGTGACGCCATGCGACACATAAAACGCGGCTTTCTGGTGCGGGTTTTCTCCATAGCGGCAGTCCTGCGCTTTTGTGAATCCAAGTGCGAGTTCCGGTGGATAGATCGCCTCGGTATTCTCCTCTTTCGCAAAACGCTTGAGTAGCCAACCGCTGATGTAGGCATCATATTGCCCGGTGTGCGAGTAGGCTTTTGCGGCAAGGCGGCGGCGCGTCGAAAGGTTGGTTTCGCCCAATTTCAACTCTTCGACAATAGAAGAGTAATCCAATGGATCAACAACGACAATCACACTCGCATGATTTTTTGCGGCGGAGCGGATCATTGCGGGTCCCCCGATGTCAATGTTTTCAATCGCGTCTTCCAGCAACACACCAGGGTTTGAGACCGTCGCCGCAAACGGATAAAGGTTCACACACACAAGATCAATGGGGTTGATCCCATGCGCCGCAATCATTTCAAGATGCTCGATTTTAGAGCGATCCGCAAGAATACCGCCATGCACAGCCGGGTGCAACGTTTTGACGCGGCCCTCCAGCATTTCAGGAAAGCCTGTGACTTCGTGGATGGCGAGAACGTTGATTCCCGCTTCGGTAAGGGCTTTCGCGGTGCCTCCCGTTGACATGATTTCGTAGCCAATGGCACGGAGTTCCTGTGCAAACTCAACAATTCCGGTTTTGTCGGAGACGCTGATGAGGGCGCGTCGTTTTCGGTTATCGGGCATGGTGTTGTCTCACTTTCGGTACTGAAATGGTAAAGAATAGGATTTATTGAAGGGATACGGAACGCAAAAACGCCCGGACACCTTTCTTTGCAAAAAAGGTTGCAATGGAAAAGATGCCCAGGCGTTCGGCAAAAGCCCCGGTTCGCGCTCCCCCGGAGTGGTCTCTCCGTTTACGCCAGTCGCACGAACCGTCAAATTGTTGTGTTTTGTACTGCCTAAAGGATACCCTTTATTGAAGCCGATGAGTCAAGGCATAGAGGAGAAAACTTTCCCTTGCGGGGGAGGCGGTTGTACCTGTATGAGAGTGACGCCTGTGTTATAATGAGCGCAGGAGAAATAGACGATGACGCAAACCGCGATCCGCCTTAAAACGAAAGTGTTGCCCGGACACAGAATCGAAGTTGTTGCGCCCGAACTCGAAGAGGGTCAGGACATCAAATTAATTGTGTTGCCCGATGTTGAAGTCTCATCAACCGAACCTGAGGAGCGGGTATCGCTCCTGGACTTTGTAAAAACAGTGACGCCGGGTCCTCGACCTTTTGCGACCTGGAGAGAGTACGAACGTGCTTTGCAAGAGGAAAAAGAGGCATGGAAACGCTGATACTGCCGCCTGTCGGCGATTTATATGCAGACGCGAACACGGTCATTTACTCAGTTCAGCAACACCTGATCTATGCGCATCTTCTTGCATCTTTGTGGTTCTCCCTCACTTTGGGTGCAGCGAGCGAGCGTTAACCGCTAGGCATAGAGAACTCGACGGCGTAACAGATCAAAGTTGGCT
>JACMPS010000252.1 GCA_014377395.1 Chthonomonadaceae bacterium | reverse complement strand
TGCGGGATGCCCTGACCTCCAAAGGCTGGAAACTGAACACTGTCCTCGCCTATTTCGAGGCAGTGGGGGCGCAACACAACGAAAAATCATGGGCGGCGCGAGTGTCCCCCCTCTTGACATTTCTCTTCCCGAAATAGGGAACGGAGAGCGAAAAGGCTACTCATCACCTGGGGAGTCGCCTTGTGTTGTTCTCAACAACTGTTGCGTTTCTTCTAAATTGGCGGGTGTAGTGATCGAGGGACGAAGTAGAGCTTCGCCCTTTTGGTCAAGAGAGGAAGCCCGCCCCAGCGTTTCTGCACCTGCGGCTCGGCGTTGCTCAATTTCACACTCCAATAGCCATGCTCGCTTGCGTAGATTAGGGGCGGAAAGCGTTTTCTCATATTTTCTCACTAGCATTCCCAACGCATACAGGCAGTCTGACGCCGGAATTTTTTCTAGGGCGTCAAGAGTTGCTTCTGCAAGAGACACATTCTCTGATACAAGCAATTTGATCAGCTGTCTTCTCGCCCTTCCGCCAATTGTCCGCAGTTCACTCTCAGAAAATGTAGGCAATCGCTCGACCAACCACTTTTCACTCTGTCCTCGCTGTCGGTTTTTCGCTGTTTCCTGAATCGCAAGTATCGCAGGCAAAACGCGGATGCTGTCACTTCCACAAAGTTGGTTTACGGACTTTTGCCGCAGGCGTAATTTCCCCACGAATTCCGCTGTGAGATTGATGGCGAGATAGAAGGTCGCCGTGCTCAAAGACCCGCGCCAGGTAAAATCATGCCACCCCAGCCTACCGAAGACAAAAGAGACCGTGATTGCCACCACAATAACACAAAAGGTGAGCGGAAGAGAGCGTGGAAACAGATCATGCCAATGTAGTTTCTTTTGCACCTGTGTTACAACGGCTTGCAGTTCGGGGGAAAGCGGTGCAGGTTCATCAGCGAAAAGAGAAATATCGGGTGTTGTCATGTGAAAACCTCGCGGCATTCGTGCATCGAGTCGTGGGTATCAATCTTTACGATTCAGGGTAGATCGCTACTCGTCATCAGGAATTAGCATACCCCAATCGCCCCCAATTGTAACCTAAAGATGATATAATGACATTAGAGCGTGAAAACTAAAAGCCTCCAATGTGTTGCGAAGGAAAACTGACATGACCCAAACTACAATCAACCCTACCGAAGTTGCTGAGCGCGGCGAAGCCATTTATCGTGACCGTATCAAAGCCCTCGTGAAAACACCTGAAAACATCGGAAAAATGCTGATTATTGACACTGAAACCGGAGATTACGAGGTCGGAGATCGCAACGGCATAGAGGCGGCAGAAAAAATGCTGGAAGCACATTCCGCCTTGAATCTCTACTGGATTCGCATTGGGTACACCACAGCAGAAGCGATTGGAAACGTTTTGCAGTTGGACGAAACCTCATGATAGGTCGCGTCATTTTGCTCCATGCCATGCTTGATGTCCCTTTTCTGCTCACTGATTCTTCACGGATTGAAGCCCCCTTTGTCGTGGACACCGGATTTTCGGGTGAGTTGACTTTGCCCGTACAGGATGTCGAAACGCTTCAATTACAACTTATTGGGACAAAACGGGCATTACTCGCTGACAACACTGCCTCTGAACACCCTGTTTACCGTGCTAATATTCTGTGGGATGGGGTCGAAAAGAGTGTCGTTGTGATGGCAATGGGAGAACGCCCTCTGCTCGGCACGGCATTGCTTGAAGGGCACAGCCTTAAAATCCGGTTTGTCGAAAATGGAACCGTCCTGATCGAAGCACTCTAAAGCGAAGTTGTTACGCCTACCATTTTTGGAATCAAACACCCTGCCTACCTTGAAGCGCGATTGAAAAGATCATCGAATGACTTTCTCCTCTAGAATGGCGCATGAAGCAAGAAAGCAAAAGACAGATGAAAATGAGGGTGAAAATCGAGACCGCAATGAACGAATTAATCGGTCAGCCTCTTACCTCGATGTGGCGGTATGCAGGTCTACAAAAGTTCGAGTTTGGCGTCCAAAAACCGTCAAGGAACCGTAAAGGGGAAAAAGTCACCCATGCTGACTGGGGATTAGTGGTCACGTGTAGGTGGCAAATAGACGATAAGGATGAAAATAAGATTGTCGGTTCGGAAGACTTCGGACCGCAAAGTGCTCGTCGCGACAGTGATGCTTCAGAGTTCTACAAGCGATTGCAAAGCGACCCGCCGATAGTCCAATCAATCGAAGGGAACGTGAGGGGAGATGTTTACTTTACGATGTCTGAGGGATACACCCTGGATATCAGAGTACAGGCAAACCTGGACGAACAGTGGCGTCTGATGCCTCCCAAAGACAAGATGTTTCAGATAGTTTTGACTGAGCATTCACTGGACACAGTTTTCACAGACGCATGACATTTCAAGGGATGATCTTTAGATCCCTTGGTTGAATCGTTGAGGCTAATAGTCTAACCTGGGAAACATTTGAGTAAAGTTTTGGAGAAAGGGCGCGTGTGGTGTCCGAAGGACACGGGGCAGAATGCCTCACAGCGCGGAATTTATTCCTGCGGTAGAGAAGCCAAATCTACTTTTCCAACATACTCCAAAACAAAGGCGAGTTTATTCCGCCGCGCTCTCAAATTCATCTTTCCGAAAATCATGCTCAATTTCTTGCTTTCCCATTAACGCCTATGCCCCCTATTTTTGGAATCAAACATCCTGCCTACCTCGAAGCGATAGGTCTCCTCAAGACTTCGGCGCGTGAAGCGGAGCGTCGGTATCTTGTGGAAACCGATAACTTCGTGGGGCAAGCCCTCTCCTCTTCCTCCACCGTGTTTGCGGTTTTCGCGCTGTCGTCAATTGCAGAAACCTTTGCGGAGGCTTGCGAGAAACGTGAAATTCCGCTTTACACAATGGGCGCAGGACTGATCCAGAAAATTGTCGGCACAGGATACGAAACCTCCGTTGCCTCAATTGCGATTGTCGGGCAGAAGCGCATCACGCAGGAAGAATTGATCGAAAGAGTGGGGAAAGAGGGTTTAGTTCTGGCTTGCGAAACGATTCAAGACCCGCGCAATGTCGGGGTATTGGTGCGAACAGCGGAAGCCGCGGGTTGCACCGGGTTGCTCCTCTCCGAAGACTCCGCCGAAGCCTATTCACGGGCGGCGGTTCGTTCTTCGACAGGCTCAATTTTGCGGCTTCCCCTGTGCATCACCCCCGATTTCCCTGCCGCCCTCGGAAGCCTTAAAGAAAGTGGAATGAAGGTCATCGCCACAAGCGCAAAAGCAAAAACACTTGCTTATCATGCAGACCTGCGTTTCCGTCCTCTTGCTCTCTGCGTCGGCAATGAAACGTCCGGGATGACCGAAGCCGCCCGTGAAGTCGCCACCGAGTTCATTTCGCTTCCTATGGCTCCCGAAGGCGCCAGTTCCCTCAATGTCACGGTAGCGGCAGGCGTATTGCTCTATGAAGCCGTACGCCAACGTCTTTAGGTTCTCCTGCACCCCTAACTCTTGCCCCTCGATTCGCCGATAATTCGCCCTGACAACTTCTGTGACTCACCACCCCTATCCTGAAATGACGGAGAGATATCGAGACACAGAGAAATGCGAAGAGAAAAATACCTCACGCAAAGACACAAAGTCGCAGAGAGAGAAATGTGTTAAGGGATTCTGCCTTGACTCCCCTCTCCCGGATTTTGGGGGAGGGCTGAGTGAGCGAGATCAGGGAGGGGGCTTCACTTTAACACTTTCCTTTTGCAATCTGGAGACAAGCCCTATGCTGTGGCGAAAACGAGACACGGAAAACAAATCGGCGAAGGCAACTGACCGACGCACTGCAAAGCGATACGGGGCAGAGTGGCGCGTGTCGTTCAGCAAGGATGAAGAGGGCTGGCACATGGGAACCGTCACCGATGCAGGGATTGCGGGAATCTCATTTTTCTCGGCGGAACCCTGCCCACTGCATACGCCCCTCTCCCTCACGATTTCCATACCGGGCTACGCTCCGATCCATTGCGTTGCGGAACCCGTGCGCGAACAAAAAGAAAAAGGTGGATCACTTTACGGAGCGAAATTTGTGAAGTTCACGGGTGAAGGAGAGGAAGCCCTGCGTCGTGCCTTACTTGTCTCACTTCAGCAAAATTGGGCACGTGAAAACTACGTCAGTCCCGACCAACAGCGCATCAGAGTGATGCGCGTTCTGAAAAGAAACTGAGAATGTCAAAGCTTTGCTGAAAGATCTCTGTTTATCGCGAAAGCTTATTAACGGGGTGTCCGAAGGACACGGGGCAGAATGCCTCACAGCGCGGAATTTATTCCTGCGCCATGTGTGCACCGACATTTTTTATACAACGCACCGAAAACAAGGATCGCCCGGACTTTTTGTCCGGGCGATCCTTGTTTCCATTTCTCGAAAGAGAACTATCGCGTCTCTGTCTTCACCCGTAAACACGTAAAGCCAAGAGCCGGAACCGTCACACAAACACTGCCGGATTCCGTAATGCTCGCTCTTCCCTTTTCGACTGACAGTTCATTCGGGTTCTCCCAGGAGTTGGCGGCTTTCGGGTCTGTACCGGAAAGCGAGTCCACGCCGAGAACACCCGTCGCCTTAAAATCCTCTAATTGGAAGGTAAGGGGCAACGCATCGGTCTGACTGCGATTGACCAGAAAGAGCGCGAGAGTGCCGTCTTCCGCCAGCGTCGCAGAGGCATCGAGAACGGAAACTTCACCGCGCAAGCCCGCCTTATAAGTAGGGACATCCGCAAAAGATAAGCGTAAGGATTTTCCTCGTGCGTGCGTCGCCATTAGTTCGATAGGATAGAAAATGGACTGAATCAGCAATCCGTTTTTCGTCGTCAAAATCGGGGCAATCACGTTGACGATCTGAGCGAGACAGGCGATCTTCACTACATCGGCGCGACGAATAAAGGCACTCAGATATTGAGCGCAAACCAGTGCGTCCTCAAGATTATAAACCTCTTCGATCAGGTGGGGAGCGTTCGACCACTTCCCGTCCATTTCCATGTTCTTGTACCAGACGTTCCACTCATCGAACGAAAGGTAGACCCGCTTGGTGGAGCGTTTCAGCCCTCGCACATAGTCGAAAAGCCCTGCGTAATCCTCGATCACGCGCTCGATCTCGGTTCCTTCCGCCAGATACCACGCCGTGTCATCCTTGCTGTTGTTGCTGTAGCGGTGCGCGGAAACGTAGTCCACATCTTTCCAACAGTATTCAAGCGTCACGCGGTCATAATTGAGATAGGTCGCCATCATGCGCCCGGAGGAGCCACACGCCACCAGCTCAATCGTCGGGTCGAGACCCTTCATCATAATTGCCGCCTGATGTGCGCGACGGGCATACTCCTCAGCGGGAACATGACCGGCTTGCCAGGGTCCATCCATTTCGTTGCCGAGACACCAGACTTTCGCACCGTAAGGTTCAGGATGACCATTTTCGGCGCGTTTGTCCGCCCAATAAGTTCCGGTAGGAAGATTGCAATACTCAAGGAGAGCGGCGGCATCAATCGTGCCTTTTGTACCGAGATTTACCGCCATCATCGGGGAAGTCTCCGCGTGTTCGCACCAGTGCATAAATTCGTCGGTGCCGAATTCGTTGCTTTCCTTGCTTTTCCATGCGAAATCGGGGCGAGAGGGACGAAGCGATTTCGGACCGATGCCGTCTTTCCAATCGTAGGCGGAAACAAAATTGCCACCGGGATAGCGCATCAACGGCATTTTCATTCGCTTGATAGCGTCAATGACATCCCGGCGAAAGCCGTTTTCATCACTGAGCGGACTGTCCGGCTCGTAGACGCCCTCATAGACGGCGCGTCCGAGATGCTCCAGAAATCCACTGAAAATACGAGGGTCTACGTCCCCCACGTGAAAGTCGCTGTGGAGGGTCAATGTTGCGGTCATAAAGAGAGTTCCTATTCTTCGGAATTGGAGAATGTGTTTTGTAGAAATTCCCGCTTAATTTCTACAGTGCAAGGCTTGTTTCCTTCATGGATCAATTCTCAGTTTAATGAATCTCTTTTATAGAATTTTTCCACTTTATTTCGACGACGCCGAAGCAAGATCGTTGCCAGTCCCCCGATCCCCAGAACCAGGGCGGAAGAAGGAGACGGAACCGAAGCGGCTTGCCCCCGAAATGAGGCGTTCGGCAACTGAAAATTCGCCTGAAAATTAGTGTTTTGTGGCAAACGATTGACGTTTGCATCGTAGCGGTTCATCACAAATCCGCTTCCGTTGTCTTGCCATGAAATAAGCGGGTCGGTGGTCAGTTGGTGCGAGGTGTTGAGCGATCCGGTGTTGGTGTTGTAGTTGCGATCCGTGTCATTGAAACCATAGGCGGACAGGGTTCCCTGAAAGCCTATCGGCAAGGTCAACGTGGGGATGTCCACAAACCTCACTCCGTCCCTCAAGGTTCCCTGTCCGGGCTGAATGGTGATCTGGAAAAGCGGGGCGTCAGGCAAATTTCGGTTCCAAATTTGCACCGTTTTCGGCGTGATGAAATCCAGTCCGGTGTCGTTGTAGGCTCCCAATTGTGTGAGCGTAATCGTACTGTTAACATTAAAATCAATACCGAGATTCCCCTCATACCCCTGTGTGCTGGTCTTATCGAGTGTGAAGGTGATTGCGTTCAGGCTTTGTGCATCCGCGCCCCCAACTCCTACAAAAAGTGACAAGCCTATGAACGTAAACAGGGTGGAAAGGATCTGGCGGGTTTGCATGGATGGCTCCGGTTGTGCCGTCTCAGTGTCGGGAAGATCGAATTGGAAAATCGAGGGCGACGATAAGGACGTAGTGGTGTTGTCTTTGTTCTTTCTATTGCAGGAAAAGTGCCTCTTTACGCATTTCTGCGAGATTTTGAGGAGAAACCCGTACTTTTTCCAAAAATTTCCCCCTATTTTGCAAACAGGCAGACAAAATGGAACTGGAACGTTCTATCTTGGGGGACGTACAATAAGGGTGGTGCAAATCCGCACTATTCTCGCAACCCGACAGATCCGCCGCCGGTTGCCCCGTCTTTTGGAGACCGCCATGACAACCTTTTCTCCCCCGGAATGTGAAGAGATTACTGATCCTCTTGACTTTCCCCTTGAGTCGCTTTTTCTACCTGATGCCGATCCACCGGTCACGATTTATGTTTCTCGTCGCGTCAAGCCCGGTTGCGAAGCACGATTCGAGATTGTGCTGAAGGAGATGACTCACGTTGTCGAGAGATTTCCCGGCTACCTTGGAGTCACGCTGTTTCGTCCTTCTCCCCTCGACAAAACAGTGACCGAGTATCGAATCGTCTTCAAGTTCAGTCATTTGTCCGAACTGAAAACGTGGGAAACGTCGCCGGAGCGTCTGGAAATACTTTCCGAGTTGGAGCCACTTATGGTCTCCCCGGAAAACGTTCAGCAAGTAACGGGTCTGGAAACGTGGTTCACTCTACCCGGACAAAATACGGTGAAGCCCCCGCCCCGCTGGAAAATGGCGATTGTGACGGGGTGTGCCGCCTACCCCCTCCTCAACTTTGCGGCACTTTACATCTACCCCCCGATGAAGGCGATTCCGATTCCGATTCGTTGTGGGATTGCCGACGTGATTTTGATTAGCCTGATGACGTGGGCAATGATGCCGCTGATGACCCGCCTTTTTTCTCGCTGGCTCTACCCTCAAACAAAATAAATCTTCGCGCTCTTCAATCTATGGGAAAGCAATAAAACACAACTGCCTTCTCGCCCGACAAAGTGCGAGAAGGCATCAATTTTTGCATAGTAGTTTTTGAGTGTTGTTGAATCGAAGCCCTTTCTACGGAACCCGCTTTGCACGTTCCGCACAGATATGATTCAATGCCCCCAGAAGACGCGGCATATTGTCCGGATTGTATTCCGTCGTTTCGTAAACTTCGTTCGTCGTTGTCAACTGATAAAAAATCCAAGTCTGACCATTGCCTACAAAGCCGAACAAATTCAGGTCGTAGCCGTCCGCCCCATTTTTCTCACGGCAAGCCACCAACTCCGCCACACACTGCGTCCTCCCCTGCTCACGATTATCCTTCTTTGCTTCCGCCGCGCAGAGAAGTGGCGCGTCTACATAAGCATAATCGGGAGTGATGAGGTAGTCAGCGAAGCCTGTCAATATCGTCGATTCCCCGCGCCGACCTTACCTCTTGACGGACACGCTAAAATCGGACAAAAGGAAGGGGTGAGTTTAGGGGGTTCCTTCGCAAAGTTTTGGTGTGGTAACCAACTTTACAGAGGTGCCAACCGACAAGATTTTCAATCCGCCCGCTTTTTCACCGCCTAATGCGGAGCTACCTCAGTGCGATTGCAAGGACAGCAAAAGCAAAAATGAAGGAACCTCGCTTGGTCTTTTGTCGAAGAAGTGTTGCAGGAGGATTACACAAATGAGAGTCTTTTTAACGGGCGCAACGGGTTATGTGGGTTCGGCAGTTGCGGAGAAACTTGTTGAGTCGGGGCATAGTGTGGTAGGGTTGTCCCGAAGTGATGCAGGTGACGCAAAACTGAGAGCAATGGGCGTGATCCCGCACCGGGGAGACCTCAACGATCCGCAAAGTTTGGCGCAGGCGGCGTTGACTTCGGACGGCATCATTCACACGGCGTTCGGAAATAATTTTGACGATTTCACGGGTATGGTGGGTACTGATCTACTCGCACTGACAACGATGCTGACTTCGCTGGAAGACAAAAATAAGCCTATCGTCGTTACAAACGGACCCGCTTTTCTCGGCGATAGCGGAGACGGGATTTTCGATGAGTCGGCTCCCATTGACGAGTCCTCCTACTTCGCAGTTCGTGCAAAGCCCGATCTGGAGGCGTTGCAGGCGGCAAATCGGGGGATTCGCAGTGTGGTGATTCGACTTCCGTTTTACGTTTATGGAAAGGGCGGTAGCACCTTTATCCCTGTGCAGATCGGGGCGGCGCAAAAGACAGGCTTGGCGCGTTATATCGGGGAGGGCGCTAATCGTGCCTCCTCGGTCTATGTCGAGGACGCTGCCACTGCCTACGTGAAGGCACTTGAAAACGCACAGGCGGGTTCACTTTATCATCTTTCGGACGGCTTTGATGCAAGCGCAAAACAAATTGCAGAGGCAATCGGTGAAAACCTGAACGTCCCGGCGATCAGCACGACCTTTGAGATCGCGGAAGAGACGTTTGGCACGGGGTTAGCAAATTTTTTCAGCATGAACAGCTGCATCTCCGCCGACAAAATCAAACACGAACTCGGTTGGTCTCCGCAAGCGAATCACAACATTTTAGAAGACATTGCGCGTGGTTCTTACAAAATAGGGCGATAATACTTACACTTCTTTTTGATTCAGCTCGGTTTCGCTATTGATTTTTAGCGAGGTGGCGTATATACTGTTATGGCTTTTTCGAGAGGAGATTGAAAATGAAAGACGGAATTCACCCTGATTATAAGGCAGTGACGGTTGTGTGCCAGTGTGGGAACCAATTTGAGACTCGTTCGACCCGCCCGGTCATTCGCGTGGAAATTTGCTCCAACTGCCACCCCTTCTATACCGGCAAGCAGAAGATCATTGACACCGAGGGGCGTGTCGAGAAATTCTTGCAGAAATACAAAATGAAGTAGAAGTCCTTTCGTTTTTAACGAAGGTGTTCTCAAAGCGAAGCCCGCATTCTGCGTTTGCAGAAGGCGGGTTTTCGTTTATGATATTTTGTCTTTAATAAGCGGATTGATTGTCAAATGAATTGTTGAACTAAAGACATCGTTTCAGTGCAAGGCTCTCGGTTAAGGTCAGTGTGTCGAATTTAAGAGCGATTTCGAGGGCGGGAACGGTTTTGCCCGTTTCGCTCCACCGCAACACGTTCCCTTCCAGAACAAAGGGGCGGCTCTCTTCGCCTTCGGGCAGAGAGAAACGAACTTCCACTCGTGCGCTTGGTGTCGCTTTGCAATCGGTCTTCTCGGTGCGGAAGCGAAGACCACCCACGCCGATGTCGAGCGTTTTGCCGCTTTGCCACTCGGAATGAGTTGCGTCTTTGTTCCCCTCCATTTTATCGGAGAGAAGGCGGTATTCCAGTTTTAAGCGAGTGCGGCGGCGTTTCTGGAGGCGTTGCTGAGATTTCGGGCGTAACTCCCATAGTCGTAAGGTCAGGGTCAGGTCGGAATTTTCCGGACTTTCTCCCGGCTCGATCCCGACTACCATTCCGGTGGCTTCGTATGACCCGGTGGCTCCCTCCAGCCAGAAGCGAACCGGGGAACCCCACCGTAGACGTGAGACATTTTGCCCTGCCGCCGCCGAAATACGGGCGCGTTCGCCGTGCAAATCATGGAGACAGGCAGGGATGCAGAAAAGAGGGCGTTCCTGCCAATCGAGGGCTTCCAGTTCAATATCGTGATCGTGCTTTAGTGGAAACATGGTCAGGCTTCCTTTCTCATGGCTTCGTGTTCGGGTAAGCGGGTGGGACTTGATGTGGAAGCCGAGTCCACTAACGCGATATTCGCACCTAGATTTCGGTGCATAAACCGCACAAGGCGGAGTTGATCCACTCGTGGAATCGAATCGAATTTGACCATTGCCTGCATCGTGAAATAGCGATCTCCAAATTTGATCGGGGTTGTTGCTGTCGTACAGCGAATACTCGTCGTGACAGCTTCAATGATTTCTCCCTTTTCCACCTCGAACTTTAACTGAATGGGTGCCCCCGCGATAATGAGTTCTTGAACCGCCAGCCTTGCCCCGCCGATACTCAGGTCTTTGACAAGTGCCGTGTGTTCGGTTTCCTCCAGTACTTTTGAGCCGAGAGTACGGGGGCGCAAATGCAGGTATTTGCCCTCCAGTTCGCAGTCTACACGAGGGCTACGGCGCCGTTCCAGTTTGCGGGGCGGCAGGTGGGCAATGGCAAACCCGGACGCATGAGTTTGCAAAATAGTCGTCTCGACCTGATAGCAATGCCCGTCCTCGACCTGACTTACCAGTACCTTTTGACCGGCGTGACAAAACGCTGCGTCCTCTCGATGACACGTCAAAATCAGGTGTCGCTCTGTGACGTGGTGCAACGTTCCGAGAAATCGGTAGGTTTCCGGCAGAAGAACAATATCCACTGCCTCTTGACTCGCAAACATAAGCGTACTCATCCCTCCCTGAGTCTTTCGCGAGACCTTACAAAGCAGAAATAATTTCCTCTACTGGAAGATTATCGGCGCGTGATACATAGGAAGTGAGAGGCATTAACACAATGTTTTCACAGGTACGCTCGAGTGAAACCGAAATCGGGGGAGGTAAACGCTTCAGTACGCTGTAGGCGTTTTAAGAAATCGCTCCACACAATCGGGTAAATATATTAGACTCCCTTGAGTCACGGTTGTTGTCGTTGTTCGTTGTCACATAAAAAGGAGTCAACTCATGTCCCCCGTTTTTCTTTCTATCAGGTCGGGTTTGTTGAATTTGATGTTAGGTTCCGTGCTCACCACAACTCTCTGTTTACCGTGCGTCCCGCAAACTACTAAATCGCAAGCAATTCCAAAGCCTTTTGCGAGTTTCCAGAAGAAATTGCTGAACTCGAAGACGTTTTCCGTCAAAATCGGGTCTTACTACACTATCGGTCTCGGCACTTACCTGTACCTGAAAGGCGATCACAAAATACGGCTTCGCACCTTTCTGCCAAAAGCCACGCTCTCCGCTTTCTGCGATGGAAAAATGATCACGGTTTGGAACGAAAGCCACCCTGATCTCTTTTTTCGAAAAGTTGTAGACACAGACACATCACCCTTGATGCAAACTATTGTTCAGGCAAACGCCCCTTGCCCAATGGCGGGACTTTTGTTCTCACGGTACAAGGGAGGGCGGCAATTGCTCCAGTCAATCAGTTCCGGTCATCAAACTGTCAATGCAAAGTCTCGCACGTTTACTTACACCTGGAAGACGGAGGGGGAAGCAGATCATCAGCGTTTAGAGTTTCGCTTTGATAGGGAGGGAAATCCTGAGTTTGTCGAAATGGAACGCGGAAGGGAAGAGGGAAAGTTTTCCGGCAACGAAAATTACAATCATTTCGAGTTCGGAACTGCGTTGAAAAGTGATTTGTTCGCTTATCCTCTCACGAAGAAAGGTCAAAGAGTCCTTTCCGTGAAACAACTTATCGAAGACACGTCCGATCTTCGTAAAACCGAAAACGTTGATTCTGAAAGCACTTTCCTGATACCAGGAGAGAGTAGCAAGAAAAAAGGGGCAATCAAAAAATCAACTGGAATGTTTTAGAGTGATGGACATCGAAAAATCCGTACAGGCGGCAATGCGTTTGCTCCACTATAAACGGGAATGGCTTGATTACGGCTTCGTCGAAAGCGAATTTCTCGCCGAACAAGTCAAGGGTTTCAGAACGGGCATTGACCCCCATCGTGAGCATTATCGTTGCGCTGCTTTTCGCCGGATACTTCTCAACCGCGTCTCACTGACTCAGGAGGAACTGGAGCATTATATTGAGTTATGCCGACTTGATGAAGACACAACGATGGCAGGAGCGATGTTGTGTGACCTATTAGGTTGGTCGGGGCTGACACCTGATCAATTTGAGTTTGTCAGCAGTCTCTCTGACTTCGAGCCTGATTTTCTACAGAAAACTATTCTACAGATGAGTTTGCTTAAAGCGTTACAGCAATCTCCACTGACAGAAGCCACATTTGCCCGGTGCCTCGACAGTCAGGACATTACGGTTCAGTTGCAGTTATTGCTCAAACATAGTTTGACCCTTCAGCAATGGGAAATTCTAGCAGAGCGGGGCGCGAGTCGTGCGATCCGCAACCGGGCGAAAGAGCGTCTGCCCCGTCCTAAAAAGTTGCCACGACTAGACACTTGATGTTTATACAAGGACGGCGGAATGAATTAGTCGGTAGTTCTGCGGACGGAAATATAGCGTAATTCCGCCCCCTTTAAATAAAATTCGGATGCCCGAAACATTGTCACGAAACACAAGTCTCTTTCCTAAATTCCCCTTCGTGAACGTCTCATCAACTCCGTATTGTCGAGAGAACGCTTCGGGGTGTAGCCGGAGAGGGGGAGCAAGTGCAGGTGAATCGCATCGAGAATGTCCGCCGGAAATGGGAAAAATGCCTCTTCAACTTCATCGGGCGGCGTGATCCAGTTTTGCGCGCCTATCACAATTGGGGGCGCGTCAAGATCGGAAAACGCGAACTGTGAGATTTTTGATGCGAATGTATGTAGCAGACTTCCGCGCTCACAGGCATCTGACACGAGGAGGATACGCCCCGTCTTTTTCACACTCGCCAGCACCTTCGCAAAGTCAAAAGGCACAAGAGAACGCGCATCAATGACCTCTGCCGAAAGCCCATAATCGGTTTTCAAGGTGTCTGCCGCCTCGATTGCGCGGTACAGTGCCGCCCCCACAGTGAGGATTGTCAGATCGTTGCCTTCACGCTTGATATCCGGTTCGCCGAGCGCGATTTCGTAATCTTCTTCGGGGACGCCTTCGACTTTGTGAAACTGTTCCGTCGCATCGTAAATGCGCTGGCTCTCAAAGAAAATCACCGGGTCAGTCCCGGAGAGTGCCGCGCTCATCAAACCCTTTGCATCGTAGGGCGTGGAAGGGAAAACCACCTTTAAGCCGGGAATATGAGCGCAGAGCGAAGACCAGTCCTGCGAATGTTGCGCCCCGTATTTGCTTCCCACCGAGACTCGCACCACAACAGGCAATTTCAGTACCCCGCCCGACATCGCTCCCCACTTGGCGAGTTGATTAAAGAGTTCATCGCCCGCCCGCCCCAGAAAATCGCAGTACATCAGTTCCACCAATGCCCGCCCGCCACTCATCGCATAGCCGACGGCGGTTCCGATAATCGCCGCCTCTGAAATCGGGCTGTTGAACAGCCGATGATAGGGCAACACCTCCGTCAGCCCCCGGTATACCCCGAACGCCCCGCCCCAATCCCGGTTTTCTTCGCCGTAAGCAATCAGGCTGTCGTCCTTCTCAAAATGAGACAATACTGCCTCGAAAATCGCGTCACGCAACGTGATGCACTTTGATTTCGGCAGAACGTCTCCGTTTTCTCCAATGCCAGAACGAGATTTCCCTCCCAGTCGCTTTCGTGCAAGTGAGAACGGAGAGAGTGCGGATACCTGCACTTTCCTTTCCGCTTCTCCTTGACTTATCCCCTCTTCTCCATTTTTTTGTGCCTCCAAAGAGGCGGAGGACTCGCCCGCAGAGTCGCTGAACATTGTCCTCTCAAGCAAATTTCCCGATACGAAAAGGTTTGCACGGGGTGAGATTTCGGGAGAGATCGCCCGCTTGAAGGCACGTAAAATCAGCGAGTCAATGTGAGGGAAAACCGCGTCGAAGTAGTTGGCTTCACAAAGTCCGGCTTGCATCAGACTTTCGCCGTAGGTGGCGAGCGAGTCAATCCGTTTCCACGCTTCGATCTCGGATTTTTCGCGGTAGGAAGAGGCATCTGAGGGAGAGTGCCCACTGAATCGATAGGTGATTGTGTCGAGAAGAGCAGGACCTTCACCGCGCTCCAGCAGTTCTTTTTTGCGAAAGGTGGCGTCCGCGATGGCAAGAGGCTGATAGCCGTCTACGCGCTCAGCGTGCATTTGCTCCGGGTTCACTCCGGCTCCGATACGGGCAAGAATCCCCGCTCCGCCTGTTTCGCCGACGGGTTGCCCACCCATGCCGTAAAAATTGTTGACGAAGTTAAAGAGGATCGGCAACCCGCCTTTGTGGTTCGCGTCGGGCTTTCGCCAGAGCGTCTTGAACTGCTCCATTGCCGAAAACTGCATCGCTTCCCACACAGGTCCACACGCCGAAGAAGCGTCGCCGATGTTGCAGACCACAATTCCCGGCTTTTCATGGACACGCCGATAGAGTGCCGCCCCCACCGAAATATCTGCGGAACCACCCACAATCGCATTATTGGGGAAAATGCCAAACGGCGTGAAGAAGACGTGCATAGAACCGCCCATACCACGATTGAAACCCGTTTCACGTCCGAAAATCTCCGAGAGTGTGCCATAAAGCAGAAAGTCAATGGCTAATTCTTTGATCGAAAGCGAAGGGGTATGGACGGAATCGGGCGTCGTGAAGTCGCGCTCGACAACCCGTAAAATCTCGCCATCAAAGTAGTCTTCCATGATCGTGGTGAGCGTTTCGTCATCGAGTTTGTGGATTGCGGAAAGCCCTTTAGCAAGCATTTCACCATGACTGCGATGTGAACCAAAATAAGCATCGCCGGGTTCGAGGGCAAACGCCTGACCAACGGCAGAGGCTTCCTGACCAATCGAAAGGTGCGCGGGTCCCCGGTGATTGTAGGCGATCCCCGCAAAGGCTCCCTT
>JACMPS010000251.1 GCA_014377395.1 Chthonomonadaceae bacterium | reverse complement strand
TTCCGTTCATTTGCAAATGCGAAATCTGGACGGGAACGCCCGCTTTTCGCGCAATGTCGAGACTTTCTTCCGTTGCCTCAAAAATCTTTGTTCCGTAGTCGCGCTGATGCGTTGCGAAAAAGCCCGCCGTGCGCGTTAAAGTCACAAGTTCTTCCTGCGCGGCACTCGCCATCGGTGCATACCACACGCCCGTACTCATTCCCCACGCCCCTTCATTCATGCCTTCACGGAGCATCGTTTCCATTGTCTCGATCTCGGCGGTTGTGGCAGGACGAGCCGCCATTCCCATTGCGGAAACTCGCAATGAACCATGCGGTATGAGATAAGCGGCGTTCGTTCCGATGCCTTTCTTCTCGTATTCCGCAAGAAACTCGGCGACGGTGCGCCATCCCCAACTCACGCCCGTATCATCCCCGAAAAGCCCGCCAATATAGTCACGCTGAATCGCCAATGCTTCACCCGTGATTGGTGCAAATCCCAACCCACAGTTGGTAAAAACTTCCGTGGTGACGCCTTGCATCACGCGGGGGAGGTGTGCGGGGTGCGACAGTAGGGCGATGTCGGCGTGGGTGTGAATGTCAATAAAGCCGGGAGCGAGAACCTTTCCGGCGGCGTCAATTTCGGTATCGGCGTGGAGGTCTGCGGAGAGTAAACCGAAGTCCGTGATCCGGTCATTCTCCGCGAAAAGATCGGCGGTGACGGCAGGGCTTCCGGTTCCATCAATCAAGGTGGCGTTGCGAATTAAAAGCGTAGGCATGAATTTGCGGTCTCTCTCCGGGTACTATTTTCTTACCTGACAGAACCAAAATCGAATGAAAATCAAATCCAAAGACAAAAGAGGACTGAAATGAGCGAACTCAAAGTCGGCGCACAACTTTACATTTTTCGTGAAAAGCACAATCTCACACAGGAGATCGAGCCGATTTTAGCCCTGCTTTCAGAGGCGGGATATGTCAGCATCGAAGGGTTCTACCGAGAAGAGCAGGATTTTCGCGCCTCGCTGGATCGGCATGGCTTAACTTATGCGGCGGCACATCTGGTGACGGCGGAACTGAATGAACCCAACCGGGTAGCGGACTATGTGAGACTGATGGGCGGACAGGATGTGTGCGTTTCGGGTCCCCTCCAATGGAACGAGCGCACGGCGGACGACTGGCGCAAAACGGCGGACATTCTCAATCATTCTGCGGAAGTCTTGCAAGCGCAGGGCGTGAGACTGAACTATCACAACCACGATTTCGAGTTCGCGCAGGTCGAGGGTGAACGCACGGCAATAGACTTGTTGCTGGAAACGCTCGACTTTAGCCGGGTAAAATTGTGCCTCGACGCGGGTTGGTTGTGGCGCATGGAGCAAGACCCGGCGGCGTTCCTGAAAACCCACTCTGAAAAAATCGGGGTGTTGCATCTTCGTGATTTCAAGGGAGCTCAGTCGGTCTCACTCGGAGAAGGCGACATAGACCAACGTCCGATTTTAGCCGTCATTCCTGACTTGCCCCACCTTCGCCACATCATCGTCGAACAAGACCCCGACGCCGAAAACCCCGGTCTCGCCATGCAACTCAGTCGCCGCTATCTGCAAACCCTTTCTCAGTGATTACATCGGCTCCTATTCAGTAAACGGTTATTTCGGTGGGGTGAGGTTCACTTCATCGCCAACCGTCTCTTCATCGGTCTCCCCCTCTCCTCCGAAGAATGAGGGAATAGGGCGAACCATGTAGGGGCGTCGCTTGCTACGCCCGTTTGTAATTGGATACGGGAGAGGGGTGAATTGGACGAAATCAGGGGTGAGGTCTTTTTCAACCCTCGTTTCTTCGAGAAACTCCGCCGAAACAATGAAAAACTCCGTCGTAACAACGAAAAATTTTGCCGGAATCTCAAGAAATTTTGCCGGGGTTTCGTTATTTTTTGCTGGAATTTCACCCTGTTCCGGCGAAATCTACTGAGACACCGCCGAAACAAAGAAATCATCCACAATCTCTTTGCAATGAGACTAAACGCCGACTCTTCCTCTCGCCGCGTTAAATGTGTTTCGCAAAAGGATTGCAATTGTCATGGGGCCTACGCCGCCGGGAACAGGTGTGATATAGCCTGCCACGCGCAAGGCACTCTCAAAGTGAACGTCGCCGACATCATGGTTTTTTCCCTCGACACGATTATATCCCGCGTCGAGAACGGCGGCTCCCGGCTTCACCATATCCCCCGTGATCAGTTCGGCACGCCCGACAGCCGCCACAAGAATGTCCGCCTGACGGGTAAAATCCCCTAGATTGTGAGTGCGAGAGTGGCAAATAGTGACGGTGGCGTTGCGATTGAGAAGCATCATCGCAACGGGCTTACCAAGAATGATGCTTCGCCCGACAACCACTGCGTGTTTCCCTTCAATCTCGATCCCGTACCTGTCCATAAGTTCGATAATGCCCGCCGGAGTACAGGACGGAAACGCAGGTTCGCCATTGATCAGACCTCCGAGGCTCATTCGTGCAATGCCGTCCACATCCTTGTTTGGGGAGACGCAATCGAGTACAGCGGGTTCGTGCAAATGTTTCGGGAGGGGGTGTTGCACGAGAATACCGGAAATCGCCGGGTCCTCATTTAAGCCACGTACAAGGGCTTCGGCTTCCGCTTGCGTTGCAGTAGAAGGCAAGCGGTGAATAGAGCCGGTCATGCCGACCTGCCGACACGCCTTTTCCTTCATGCTCACGTAGGTTTGTGAGGCGGAGTCCTCACCGATAAGAACAGCGGCGAGGTGCGGCACGATGCCTTTCTCCTGAAGGAGAGCGGAGACTTCGGATTTGAGTTCAAGGCGAATTTGTTTGGCAGTGGCGGTTCCATCGAGCAGAACGGCGACGGGTTCGGGGGGCATGATTCAGGCTTCCTCATCGAGTTCAGAAAGTTCGGGCAGTTCGATTTCTGGCAAAAAGTCTTCAGCGTGAGTAGCTTTCGCCTTTGATTTGGGATACTGATTGGCGAGCGCACCGAGAACGCCGTTGACAAAACGTCCGCTGTCCTCCGTCGAGTATTTTTTGGCGATTTCAACCGCTTCGTTGATCGTGGCGGTGACGGGAATATCGGGCGCGTGCATCAATTCCCATCCGGCAAGCCGCAAAATGTTGCGATCAACGGCGACCATACGCTGAATTTTGTACTCCGGTGACAGAAGAGAAATCGCCTTGTCAATTTCGCTTTGCACCCCGGCGATGCCATCGGTAAGGCGGCACACAAACGACGCGGTATAAAGCCAATCACTCATCTGCTTGCGACAAACCGCCCCAACCTTTTTCCAGCGCGTCATCAAAAATGCGTTGTGTTCGATCCGCTTTTCCAGTAGATAGGAGTGCAGTTCGCCGGAGCCGACAAATGTGGGACGCTCCGCCCACAACACCTTTGCAAACGCCTTCGAGTCCGTTTTGAGATCGTTGGCGATAAGTTTGGGGAGTTCTACCCGCGCTTCATTCACAAAGTAGCGATAACGAGTTTTGGCTCCGGGATCGAGTTTCTGGAAGTGACCCATGAGTTCGTCTTCCTCAAGATTTACCGGAGGAAAAAAGCGGCTGTCGGGCTGAGGATCGAGCAGATAGGAGGGCGACAGAATCACGCCGGGAGCGACGGTCTTAAACGCTTTTTCCAGTCGTGCCTCGTACCAGTAGGGCATATCCGCACAAAGCCGCTCCGCCCCGATCCCGAACGCCCTGTCCTGTGGCGGGGAGAGCAAACGGAGATTATCCTTGAGTTCCCCGGTGAAATAATTAAGGCAGATGTCTTCGAGTTGCGACCCGGAAGCATTGCGCGAACCGAGCGCAACAAACTGTTTGCGGAGGGTTTCGAGTGAAGACTTCTGCGATTCGGGGATGTCGGTTTTTCCGACTTCCGCCTGATAGAGAATTCTGAGGGCCCATTCACGGGCGATACGTCTTGAACTGACCAAGCCATTTCTTTCTGAGGAGAAAAGCGGGAGCCGAAGCAGGAAAACTCAAGCCTGTCTTCTCTTGCCCCGCTCATCTTCTCTCTTCGGGTATACTTTTTAAGATCGAATGATTTATTCTAACAGGATACCCGCGAAAGACGTTCTTATGCCCTCCACGCTTCAGAAAGATACTGTGACCCTTCCAAAAATTGCGCCTCCCATGACGATTCAGTTGCTTGGTTTGCCCGTTCACAATGTGACAATGGAGGGCGCACTCGCACAAATTCACACTTTTGTCCACTCAGTCGGGGTGCATCATGTCGTGACCGCCGACGCCTCCATGCTTGTGACCGCGCAGGAAGATAAAGAACTCGCGGAGATCATTCGGGGGGCTGCCCTCGTGACGCCGGACAGTGTGGGCGTGTTGTGGGGTGCGAAAAAGCGGGGGACGCCGTTGCAGGAACGGGTTTCCGGGGTGGAACTCGTCGAGCGTTTATGTGCGCTCTCCTCTTCACAAAACTATCGAATTTTCTTTTTCGGGGCGGCTCCCGGCGTCGCGGAACTCGCCTCCCGCAAAATGTGCGAAAGGTATCCGGGGTGTCTTGTGGTGGGGACGCACGACGGCTTCTTCACTTCTGAACAGGTTCCGGGCATCCTCGAAGAGATTAAAGCAACAAAGCCCGACATTCTCTGCGTTGCCTTCGGCATTCCGAAACAGGAGAAATGGATTCGTGCTCATGCTCGTGAGATCGGCGTTCCGGTCTCTATCGGGGTTGGCGGAACCTTCGATGTTCTTTCCGGCACGGTGAAACGCGCCCCGGTTCTCTTCCAGAAGTTAAAGCTGGAATGGTGCTGGCGCGTGATCAAAAATCCGAAGAAACTCAACAAAGTTCTGCTCCTACCTAAGTTCGTGAAGCACGTTCTTTCCACGCGGGAAAAGGGGGTGAGAGGATAGGGAGTTTTGGCGCGTGTGAATGCAAAGAAGAGGCAGTTTTTATGCCTCGATTTTCATCAGGTCATTGACGACGGCAATTTACTCTTCTTTCTCTCCCAACTCGGCACGGAGGAGGGTGTCGGCGTCTTCATCAGGCTTGTGCGTGACGGGGCGCAGGTAAGTGTCGGCTCCGTCAGTCGGGGAAGAGGGGCGGAGCAATTGTGTGCTAGGGAGACTCAGGGCGGCACGGGCTTCAATCGCCGAGACGCAGGAGGTGTACGCCCTTTCAAGTTCGGGTTTTTCGCGCATATCATGCTGGTTATGCCTCCACTTTTTGAGAAAAGACGATTGATTTCCATCACCAATAAGTTCCAATACTCTAAGGACTTCCCACGTTAAATCATCTCGGAAGGTACGTAAACCACTAGCCAATATATTTTTCTGTTGCTTATTCAGGAAATCAGTATCTTCGGAAGTCAAGAGGGGCAACCAATACTTGAGAAGTTTTTCGCATTGCAAAGAAAGGGTTTTGTTTGAACGAACAAAGGTAATACTCAACAAAACTTTAAGGACGCGCTTATCATTGATCGTAGCGAGTTGCTCAAGGTCACGCTCGTCCAGTCCATTACCGTTTTTCTTTCTGCACATCCATGACGAAAAGATGAAATGAGCTCCGAGAATAAAAATAATCGCTATTATAACGAATGAGGGAATACTATGAAAATTCCCTGCGAAAATCAAAGAGGAGAAACCCAACCATGATATAACGTTTGATAATTTATTCAGGTGCTGGAGGGACTTTTCGTTTCGGGCTTGCGCTCTTGTCAGGATGATTGCAAGGTCTTCGGGCAGTGCCTCTTCTTCGGGTATGACGGTGAGTGATTTCATAGCCGATTGTACCCTGTTGCTCTCTTTTCCCGCGAATGGGAAGTTTTTTCAATGGAGGGGGTTATCATCATTCATGCATTGATGGCACCTGGCTCAGTTCATTGAGAGTCAGGCACTCTAATTGTGCCCTAACGAGAAAACAGGCTGATCCCTCTTTGTTCTTTTTGCCGGCACGGGAAGAGATGAATTCTTCTTACTTAGGGTATACTCCCTTTTAGTGGAGATGTTTCTACCGATAGAGTTCTAGTATAAGAGGGAGACCCAGATGAAAAGAACGGGATTCGGTGGCAGTTGGACAGAGGACAAGTTACGCATCGTTCGCGCTTATCTGATCGCTTATCGCACCATTTTCACCGGAAATGAGAAGGCAAAATTCCTTAGAACGATCTATGTGGATGCCTTTGCTCATACAGGACAGCGCACTTCCAGAGGCGAAATGATTGTTCAGGAGCCTTTGTTCTCCGCAGAGGACGAGCCACAGTTGCAGGCGTTTTTCAAGGGAAGCGTCCGCAACGCACTCGAACTCGACAGCCCGTTCGATCACTACGTTTTCATCGAAAAAAACCAGATTGCCTTTCGAGAACTGGAAAAAACAGTTTCGGAATACCCATTACGTAGCACCGAAACACTACTGGGAGATGCGAACGAGGTTCTTTCTCGCTGGTGTGCACAAACCGACTGGAAGAGAAACCGTGCGGTTGTTTTTCTCGATCCTTTCGGGATGCAAGTCGAATGGCCACTGCTTGAAACCCTCGCGAAGACCAAAGGAATTGACTTATGGATGCTTTTCCCGGTCTCAACGGTTCTTCGGACACTGCCTAACGCGGGTGAACCCCCAAAGGAATGGGCGGAACGGTTGACGAAAACTTTTGGCACGGAGGATTGGAAAAACGAGTTTTATTCCACTCAGGAAAGCATCACTCTTTTCGAGGACGAAGAAACGCTGTATCGCGACGCGGACATCGAACGTGTGCAAGCTTTTGTCGTCAGCCGTCTCACTGAGATTTTCGTCGGGGTCTCACCGAAACCAATGATTCTGAAGAATTCGC
>JACMPS010000250.1 GCA_014377395.1 Chthonomonadaceae bacterium | reverse complement strand
TTTTCCGCAAGTAGTTTTGTGCGCGACGGCTTGAGTCCCGCAACCCGGATCATTTCTCCTGCATGACGTTGCCAGAAAGCTCCTATTTCGTCTGCATTTCCTTCTGCCCATGCACCATCCATTTTCAGGTCAAGCCATCTACCAAGAATTTGCGGATCGTGCCGCTTCAAATAGAGCAAATTCAAGATAGAAACCGTCATTTCGTTGATGCGAAGATCAGGGTAGCTTTCTTGTACGGAGCCATATTCCTGATCCCACTGTTTTGTATGGCGATGCCAGAGAGTATAAGGGCGTTGAACGCGATCCAGACTCGCTGGAAGGTCAACCCCATAATACGCCTGCACGAAACTCAGTTCGGCATAAGCACGACTGTTAGGCTTGAGCGTGGGTATGATTTTGCGGGCGGTTTGTGCGTCGGCGGGCTTCACCCTCTTCTCGAATCCGATAAACCATGCCTTTTTGTCGCTCGGATTAGCGAGTGCGCGATGCACCCGGTTCAGAAACGTCGTTTGGCTGGTAGTTTCCACACCACCAACCCCGAAAAGCGCAAGCACAACAAACGGAATGATCAGACCCATCATGGCAATTCTCCTTAAATAGACCTAACCCCCCGCCCCTCCATCCATCAAACCTTCGGTTTCTGCTCTACTACGTTCGCTACGCTCACAGGGAAGGGAGAGTCGAACCGTTGAGCCTCTCCGTTTGCGATTGGATGGGGGAGTAAGAAGAAGAGAGTGTAAGCGACAACTAAACAGATTATACCGTCTGGATTTGTCTGCACCCGTCTCCAATCGCAAATCCAAAGACTTACTGCATTACCCCCCCCCCCCTTCCCTCCGAGCTTGCGAGGGTATCAGGGCAGAAACCGAAGGTTTGATGGACGGAGGGTTCGGGGGTTAGGTCAGAAATCCCAATCCTGTCGGGGCAGGGGAAGACGGAGCAGCCAATCAAGTTCCTCAAGTAGTTCGGGGGAGCCGTACAGATCGTCCGAAACCGCAAGCCCGGAGGCGGGCAACACACCGAGCCACAGCCGGGTAAACGCTCCAATTGAAGCAGTGAGAGTCGGAAGAGCGGAGTCGGTTCCTTTCTCGGCGTAGGATTCTTTGCCAAGCGTGACGACGTAATCTCCTGCACATCCTCGCCATTTCGAGGCTTCGGGAAGAAGCGGTTCGATAGGATCACTCAACTTGAGATTGAAGCGTGACGTGCCGCTTTTGAGGTGAGTTTGCAGAAGGCAACCCTCCAGATCAAGCATCCTGAGTTGCCAGTAGGCACGAGTGCGGCAGTTGCTTTCGTATCTGCCTTTTTCGGTTAACTGGCGATAAAGAAACGGTTGCTTTAAGAAGTCCTGCATCTGGATTCCAGCAGGTTCCGTCATCTTCACGCCGCGCACCTGTTCGCCCAACGCTTTGATCAGCGAGAGTAGTTCGAGAAACTCCGTCCAGTTTCGGTAAGCCAGCCAGCTAATCGTATAGGGTCCATGCCCTACATCGCCGGGGGACACCCAGAAATAATGCGTCAATTCTCCGTCTTCACCGTCTGCGTAGCCAAGCCCGAAACCGTTTTCCGTATCTTCCATCTCCGCCCAGGTCATGTCCGGGTGGTGCAAATTGACGCTTCCATGTCGGCGCAAGCGGTTCATGCGTGTGGTATGAACCTCGGCAAAGTCGTCTTTGGAGAGGCGGCGTGGAGGACGGGTCGGGTTGCCGACAGTCAGTTGATTCGGGTCGAAAGAAATCAGCGTTTCGTAGCACCCCGTGCCGTAGCCGAGGCGATTGTAAAACCCCTGCTCGAACATTCCGAGCTCCGTCACTTTCATCCCGGCGTCTACGCCCTTAGCGAGAGCGGACGCCAGAAGACGTGACGCATATCCGAGTTTGCGGGCAATCCGGCTTGTCGTCACTCCGGTAATGCAGAGCAGTGAGAGGGTCTCGTCGAGATAGCGTAGGTCTCCGGGGCCTGTTAGCGCAAGGCACTCGGCGGAGCCGTCAATGTCGGAGACCAGAAGGTCGTTGGCGGCAAAATAGCGATCCACAAAGGCGCGTTTTTCCGCCGATGAAACCCACCCCACTTCTTGCCAGATGCGGAAAGCAGCGTCTCCATCACGCACGGGATCGAAAGCGCGAAACTCGGTCATTTTCTCTTTTCCTCGGTTTTTATTTTGTCCGTTATTCTGAAGTCTACCTCTTTCTATCGCTTATCCTTACCAATCCGCTCAATCCCACCCCGGCGAGTGAGAGGCAAAAGCGCTTCCGCTCTGTTTCTGTCTTCAGGACTACCGGTTTAGCCGCCCTCGGCGAATTCATTCCGCCGAATTTGGAATTGCTTGGCTTACTCTATCGGAAATGTTCCACCGTTCCCGCGCTTCTTGAGACGGTCACTTACTTCAACTCCCTCCTAACCTCTCCCTTGCATAAGGGGGAGGAATAGGATTGATGCACTTTCCTTCTCAACACTTAATACTTGACACTCAACACTTGCATTTCTTATCCTCTTCCCAACAGTGCCATGCCGTGCGCGGGGATTTTTACTTTCAACAGGTCGTTTTCCGCCCATACCTTCACGCCTGTGCCGAGCCAATCCTCGTAGGGCTGTTGTCCCACCTCCTCCAGCGAAAGTTCGGCGGTCTGCGCTTCGTCACTGACATTGAACAGCACCAATGCTTGCGTGTCCTCTGCGATTTTTGCATAGCCGAAGAGTTTTTGCTCATCACTCACCAGCACACTTTTGTAAGTGCCGAGGCGAAAACAATCTTTCTCACGCCGAAGCCAGATCAAACGCTTGTAGAAATCACGTAAGCCGATGTTCCAGCCCGAATTGTCCCACAGAATAACTTTCCGGTTTTCGGGGTCTTTGCCTCCGTCAAGACTGATCTCATCTCCATAATAGAGGCAGGGCGCACCGAGAAACGTCATCTGCAAAAGAACCGATTGCCCCACTTTGAGCGGGTCGCCCCCGCATCGGTCATGCAACCGTTCGATGTCGTGACTGGAAAGAAAATTGAGCATTGCATCCGCCGTGTAAAGCGGATAGGTTTCGATAATGTGGCACAGCGAAGCGTCCATATCGGAAGGTGATTTTGTGTTGTTGGCGACGAAATCTAAAATCATGCCGCGCAAAGGATAATTCATCGTGCCATCGCACTCATCCCCACCGAGATAAGGCTGTGCCTCCGTCCACACCTCCCCCAGAATGTAGAGGTCTCTTTTCACTTCCCGAACCGCACTCCGAAAGGCTTTGATGAAATCGTGTTCCATTTCCATTGCCGCATCGAGACGCCAGCCGTCAATATCGGCTTCCCTAATCCAGTATCGCGCTACTTCCAACAAATAAGCTTGAGTTTCTGGGTTCAGCACGTTCAGTTTCGGCATACTTGCCATGCCTTCCCAATGCGCGTAATGATCTTGCCCCCTCTTTACCGCAACCGGAAATTCTTCGATATGAAACCAATCCCTGTATTTTGATTTCTCCTGATTTTTCAGCATGTCCTTAAACGCGAAAAAGCCTCTGTCAACGTGATTGAACACGCCATCGAGCATCACGCGAATCCCACGCTCGTGCGCTTCACTAACCAGAGATTTCAAGTCCTCATTCGTCCCGAAACGCGGGTCTACCTTGTAATAATTAAGCGTGTCGTAGCCATGATACGACTTGCAGGTGAAGATTGGAGTGAGGTAAAGTGCCGTCACGCCCAGGTCGGTGAGATAATCCCAACGCTTGCGAATCCCGTTGAGGTCGCCGCCCATCCAACTGTCGAGCGTCGGGGCGGAACCCCAGGTGAGTGCGTTTTTGTCGTCGTTATCGGCAGTCGAGTTGTCGAAACGATCCACCATGATTTGATAAAAAATTGCGTCGCGCACCCATTCCGGGGCGCGGTTAAAGTCAGTCATTTTAAGCCTCTAATTTTCAATGCTTAGATTTATTTTCGATCAATTAATCCTCCAATACGAACGAAATGAGGACGCAATAAGCGAGCGAGGGGTTCCCCACCCCTTAAAATCTCAGTATCGGCTTGACTTTCGTACTCGAATCGTGATAAAGTCACGGTACCACTATTGACAGGGGAGAATGTCCGATGATTGCCCTAAATAACCGATTTTTAACTCAACTTGTTGCCACCTTTGTCTCAAGCGTTGCCATCACTTCCGCCGCCTTTGCTCAGGATAACCCGCCTCCGATCACACCGTTCGCCCCGATTAAGATCAATTTTCGAGAGCGTCCAAAAGTCGCCTCCGATGCCATGCGCTTGCGCCGTACCCCCAAAATTGACGGCGTTCTCTCCGAAGGCGAGTGGGATGTCTTTTACACCGTCACCGAAGGCGTCCTCAAGGGAACGGTTTACTGCAACTGGGACGATAATTTCCTCTACCTCGCGGTAAAGTCGCAAAACCCGGCGGGTGTTGTTTTCGACATTGACGCGGGGGGAGACGGTTGGCTTCGGGGGGCGGACAATCTGGAAATTGTGGTAGGAGCCGCGAACGAAACCGGCAAGCCTACTCTTGCAGCGCGACTGCTCGATGCCGCCAACACAAAGGAAACTCCAGTTTGGAAAGAAGGCGCACTAGACGTAAGCCGAATCCAGTCCGCCATTTCCAATGTTGGGGACAGCACGATTATTGAGATCGCCATTCCAAAGGATATGGGAAGCCTTGTGCTGAGGACGGGAGCCACGCTTGGCATACGCGCCGATTTTCTGCCGCCGACCCCTGCATCCGTTTTCATTCCGACGGCGGCTTACGAGCCTCATTTGCTTCTTGATGCGAAACTCGCGGAAAGTCGAGCGGTTGCCCCGGCGGGCGTCAATCCTACTCTCACGATTTCGGACAATAAATGCGTGGGCGGGCAAACGCTTTTCGGAACCATGGAACTGCTGAATCAAACCGACACGAATCTGCCGATCAAAAGCATTTTGTGGACAGGCACCGGAGCTTCTTACGATGCCCTCAACACGGTTCGTGAAGTCGTGGTTTCGGATTTGGGCGGACGCAAAAGCCTGAAACTCAAGTACAAAACGCCGCTCCCAACTAACCTCCCCACCGGAACCTATGCCCTCAATTGCACTGTTGAGTTCGAGGACGGAAAACAGGTGATTTCCTCTGCGACGTTCAGCATTGTCGAGCCGCTTCAGGTGCAGATGTACGGGCAACCCGACCCGGTGGCGATTGTGGAGAAGACGCGCTACACGGCGGTTGTGGATGTGTACAGTGCCGTGCCGCGTGGAACGGGTTTCGATGTGGAGTTGACGGCGATCCCCGTCGGGTGGGAACTGGAAGGCAACAAAAAGCGCAAGGGACAGGTAGACCGTGAGGACGCAAAAACCGGAGTGAGGTTTGTTTTCCGAGTGCCGAATACTACTCTTGCAGGCGAATATCCGATTGAGGCAACCGTCACTCGCCAGAGCCGCACCTGGAAAACGGGATTTCGGGCAAAAGTCGTGCGGGCGACTACCCTCCCTGCATTACCTACCGCTCCCATTTTGATCAAGCCGCCCGTGGCTTCGACCTCAACCCCGGAAACTCCGAAGCGTACAGAAAATGCGGGAGGTGCCACTAAAACTCTGCCGGAGCCTCCGCCGATGAAAACGGACATCCCGAAGCCATAATCACGAACTGAGAACAAACTGAACCTTAAAACTGTCTCTTGTCTAACTCTCTCTGCGGCTTGCCTGGGCTTTGCGGCTTTCTGTGTGGCTCAAAAGCCTCTCGTATTCTCTGTGTCCAACAAAACCTCCGTTGAGACTTCGGTGCAGGTTGTGGATGCCCTTGACCGCGTGATACAACCGAAGTTTCAGGAGGACGCAGGCGATTTTGGAGCGGCACGTCTCAACATTGGTGGGCATGACCGGATCGCCGACGCAAAGACGGTTTCCGCCCTTCTCAAACAAATCAAATCGTCAACAGGCACAAAGCACCCTGATTACACAATCGGCTTTTTCACTTTGCACTGAAGCCGGGGAAGTACCTCAAAAAACCGGGCATGGCACAGATTATCCCCGAAGTGCAACCTAACCTCTTCTACGCTCTGTTTTTCGTGGGAAAAGGCGCAAAGATCACAGAGAACAATTTCGACGGAACCGCCTACAAGGTCGCACAACTGTGGGACAAAAAGAACGGCAAAAAAATAAAATCGATCTGTATGACGGCACTTCCGAGAGTGAAACGCGGATTGTCCGTGCAACTCAGCACCGCTACCGAGCGCGTCTTTCTGCGTCCGATCAAAGCCGATCAAGCCTCGTGCCTCAGTTGTCATGCAGGCGCGAAAATGGGCGAAACACTGGGTGCAATGGTCTATACCGTTAGCCTGAACAGTCCTCTGAAACAAGTGAGCAAAAAAGTGAGCAAAAAGTAGAGCCTCTTATGACGAACGCGATTGAAACCCGGAATCTGGAGAAACGCTACAAGGATTTTGCCGCCGTCCAGAATCTGAATCTGGAAGTACCGACCGGAAGCGTTTTCGGGTTTCTGGGTCCGAACGGAGCCGGAAAAACCACCTCGATTATGATGATGTTAGGAAACATTCGTCCGACTCAGGGAAGCGCAACCGTGCTTGGAGAGCCAATTGGCAACGTGAAAATTCGCCGACGCATCGGGTTTCTGCCGGAGAAGTTTCAGTTTCACGAGTTTTTGACGGCAGAGGAGTTTTTGCATCTGCACGGCAAACTCAACGGCATGAAGCGCGAAGAGCGTAACCGCCGTATCCCGATTGTTCTTGCGCGTGTCGGCTTGCAGGAGCGATCAAAGTCACGGCTACGGGAGTTTTCAAAGGGGATGCAACAGCGTGTCGGACTCGCACAGGCGATCTTGCACGAACCCGATCTTGTCATTCTCGACGAACCGACTTCCGCACTCGATCCACTCGGTAGACGCGATGTGCGTGATCTGGTCATGGAACTCAAAAGCGAGGGGAAAACCGTCCTCCTCAACTCGCATCTGCTCTCCGAAATCGAGATGACGTGTGACCGCGTGGCGATCATCAAACGGGGGCAAATCGAGGTGCAGGGAACCATGGACGAGCTGCTCACAGTTGCTTCGACGGTACAGGTGGAGGTACGCGGCATGAATGACGCGGCACTTTCGGCGGTGCGAAGTCTGGTTTCCAAACTCCGCCTTGAACGGGTTCCGATCACGCAGTTTACGGCTTACCTTAAGTCGGAGGCGGACATCGGGGAACTTGCCCGTGCCATTGTGCAAAACGGCGTTGAACTTCGTGCTCTGATCCCGAAACGTGAAACGCTGGAAGAGTTGTTCGTCAGAATTATGGAGCAGTAACCCTCTCCGATAGCGGCGATGCTTTTGTCCGCGATTAGATGAATTAGGAACGGTGTCGAAAAAAGTAGAGTGGGTGCACTTTGCCGCAGGAATAAATTCCGCGCTTGGAGGCATACCGCCCGCGCCCAATCACAAACTCCTGCAGACCGTTGAGCAGGACTTTGTGATTGGGGTGCTTTTGTAGCCGGGGAATTGATTCCCCGGCCTCCTTTGCACCAGAGGAGGGCATCACTCAGAAAGCGGCGTGAATTCCACGATCATTTTTCCTGGGAAAGCACCGTCGTAGTCCAATTCTTCATTGGAGGCACGGCGTAGCCCCTCTAGTTTGAGCAAGGGTTTTAAGACGCCCGGAATCAATACCTCCGCGATAGACTTCCCAAAGCAAGTGTGTTGCCCGTGTCCAAAGTGCAGGTAGTTCTCAAGAGGGCGCGTCGGATGAAACGCATCCGGCTCCGGGAAGACGGCAGGATCGAACATCGCCGACTCGGTTCCCACCAAGACGATTGATCCCGCCTTGATTGTGGTTTCTCGCTCTGTCCCCTGAGCAATCACGGTGTCCTTTTCGCAATGACGAATCAAAAATGGGTTTTGTGGATTAAACCGCAACGCCTCGAACACATAGTGTGCGAATTGATCATCGTCGTCTTTTCGAGCGACGGCTTGCGCCTCCTCCAACGAAATCGGGCGGTTCAATAACTGATCGAGGGCGTGAGCAATGGCTTTGGAATGAGTGTCTACGGTTCCGACAATCGTGCCGCCTAAGATGCGGCGAATGGTCTCATCAGCGATTGTCTCCGGTGAATCCCTTTGCAAGAAGAGCAAACGGCATAAAAAATTGTCCGGTAATGTTTGCCCGGAAGCCATTTCCGCTTTGCGTTGTGCGATCAAACTATTCAAGTAATCCGTAAGAAGGCGGGCGTCGCGAGTGGCTTCCTCCGTCATACGCGGATCATTGCCGAGGTTCAGAAAAATCTCTCGGAAGATAGATCGCATCCAGTGCATCATCGTTACTTCATCGGGTCCCGGCGTCCCGAAGTAGGTTTTCAGCAAGCGAGTGGGAACAACGCGAGACAATTGCCCAACCGCATCCAGTCGTCCCTGCGGTGCGGCTTCCTCAATGATTTCCTGCGACGTTTCGGCAACGAATTGACGAATCAGATCGAGATCGCAGGGGTGCATCGCTTTTCGCATCAGCCCGATTTCATGTTTGTACTGCGGTGTGTCCGCCATACCCAGCACAAAAACCCCGGTGGTCGCTTCCATTTTTTTCGCGTAAATCTCGACGACGCTGAACGCTTCTGAGTTACTTAGAACCTCTTTCACATCGGGGTAAAGTGAGACAGCCGCCAGATGAGGGGCGGTAAAAATCGGCTTGATGTGCCGCAAGGTCGAGAAAAGAGGACGCACCAGCATGGGCTTTGCCAGCAAATTCTCAAAGCGCAAGTCCACCAGTTCGCGCAGGTTGAGAAACTCCGCGTGTAAATTTCGTTCCCGCCCAACAATCCCGCTCCAAATATCGTGTAAAGTCGTCATGATCTCTCCTTATAGATTCGCCAGGAATTTCAGGGCTTTCATCCCCGGCAGAAAAAAGTAGCCGCCGCCCTTTGTAAACACAAAACGGGGTAGCCCCTCAATCCTCTTTCGCACGGGGTTGCGCTGTAACACTAAACTTCCCGTTCCGTCATTATCCGAGGTGAGCGGGTCTTTGCAGTCTACAAGCCCCCCAAACTTAGGGCTGTTGAGCCAGGTCTGTTGCACAAACTCGAATTGACGCTGAATGTCCGCGTTGATTGCTATAAATACAATCCCCTCCTCTTGTGTCCCCTTCCCGTTCTCTTCGTAAGGTCTGCCGCGCCGCACAAGTCGGTGGCGGTTGGCGATCACGCGAGAACGTGTCGGGTTGGGTTGCAGGGTGTCACGCGGATTGGCGCGGCGGATGTGCGAACTGATCGGACATCCGAACCCTTGTGCGTCCGATTCCATAAACGTGAAATCATTGTTGCGCTCCCCGTCTCTGCCGAGTTCAGGATCATCTTTTTCGGGGGTGAGAGTTAGCGGTGCGCCGCTTCGCCAGCGACCGACCATTTTTGCCGCAAGCAATTCTCTGGCGGATATATCGGAAGTGCCGTCCGCTTTGCAGGTCTGCTTTTCAACAAAATTCCAGAAGCCTTCTACGTCTTGCGACAATTTCCGCAAAACGAGATAGGTGCCGTTCAGTCCAAACGCTTTTTGTCCACTTTGCTTATCCGTGTCCAGAACCCCCGCAGAGTCCAGAGAAGCGGAGACTGTCGGCATCGGGGGCGGCTCCCCATATTCGTTCACATAGCCCAGAATAAACTCTCCCGCTTTAATGATGTCCTGCCCAGGATCTCGGTTTCCCGGCGTCCCCTCAATGGCGGGTTGCGAAATCCCGTCACGAAACCCGAATGGCTCGTTCACGCTACGCCGATATGACTCCTGCTGAAAAACTAAGCCTAGCCCACTTGTCCCGGCAGCCGCTGTCCAATGTGCGCTCGTTAGTTCGTTCAACTCGTGTTCGCTTGTGGCATAAAGCATCAGCAGAACATGGATCGGCGGGTTTGTCATGCCTCCAAACTGCCAGAGGGTCGGGTCGCAATCCCTAGTATCGCCGAGTACTTTGGTGCGTTCTCCATGTGCCATGCCCTGCTGAAATTCGCGTGAGAAGGTTTGCAGAGTTTCATGCGGCAAGCCCCAGGCACTCAATCCATCGGAGGTAAGGGCAAGATTCAAGGCGGTTTTGGGCTTGGGTTCGTTGTGCGCTCGCCTCGAAGACGTGGTAACGTAGGGCAATCGGGCTTGCAACCAGGCTTTTGCAAGCAAAACATCTTGAATTTGCAGGCACAGAAATCGGGCGTGAGGCATCTGTCCGTATCCTGCCGTCACAATTCCCTGAATATCGGGTAACTCTAACATCATGGGTCAACCCTTTCTCGATCCGATTTGTTCTCTTCATCCCCTTTTAGTCCGATTCTAAAATGAGCGGATGAGGAGGATTTCACCAATTCTACAAACGTTGTAGCAAGATTTCCGCCTCCATTTGAGAGAGCGGCTTTCCGATAGCATCGCGCACCGTAATCGCGTTTGTGATGTTGAGCAGGGTTTCATTCGGGTAGGCACTGTACCAGAGAGCGGCATAAAGATTATGTTCACGGCTCCATTGCTTGAACGCCTCAATGTGTTTGGCTCCCCCATCGAAAAGGTTGACAGCCGGGGGAAATCGGTCGGTATTCCCCCAGATCGCCGTTAGTCCATAGTTGGCTTTGTCCACGAAATCGCCCAGATAACTCGCCCAGCTGCCGTCATAGTTACTGAAAAACATCAAGCGGCGGTCATCGTCCATTAAGATCCAACGGGCAAAATGAATCGTGGGGATACCGCCAAGACTTCCGGTGATGAAACAGGTTTTTGCGAGTAGATTGACAATCGCCAGGACTCCCTTGAGAGTCCATTTGCGGAAAATTCCCGGTTTGACATCAACAAAAGTGGTCAGGTGATTCTGAATAAAGACATCTTCCTTGTTGAAAAGGCGTGGGTCAATCGGTAAGGGGGGAGGCACCGTGGCTCTGGCGTCCTGCATTTCGTGCATCCGCAACACAATATAAAACACCAGCAGAGCGGGCAACAGAAGAAGCGCAAGCGGAATCCCCAACAAAATCAGACCGATTGCGTTTGTGTGGGCGCGGGATTTCTGCTCCTCAAGCGTGACAGGAGAGATTTGCGGTTTTACGGCTCCGTTTGTCTCTAGATGTTGCGCGATGCGCCGTTGCACTTGCAAGGCATCCAACTCCTGCAACCGCCCCGCTTTTTCTTCCGCCTCCAAAAATCTTTCGATCTCCTCACGAACCTCAATGGCGTTGCGAATGCTCTCCAGACTTTGTTCCGGTGCGCCGATGTAGAAAGCAGGACAAGAGACCATCTGCGTGTGCAAAAAGCGGGTCATTTGCAAACCGTCTGTTTCTGCGGTGGGGGGATAGCCCTCACAATGGGAGTAGATTGCGTGTAATCCCGCTTGAGCCTGACGCGAAAGTTCCGCCAGAAAATTTTCGCTTGTGCCGTCGTGATTGGCTTCCAGCATGAGTTGCGGCGGGTAATCGGGATTTTGTGTGACCATAACCCAACAGGCAAAATGGAGCGAGGGGAGTGAAGGCAAACAGAGAGCGTTGTTGCCATTGATGCACGCCCCGTACTTGTCCAGCAAGCGTGAAAGATCCTCTATTTTAGCGGGCTGGATGCGGGTAATGAGAGTTGTTGCGTCTTGTTTCATAAGGAGACTGTCTTTTCTTGAAGCGCGTGTCCACAGCAGGTAAAAATCGGTGAAGATTGTGATCACCAGGATATTCCGGCAATAGAAGGCAAGATTTGCTCTTGATCCTTTCATAAATCCGGTATTCTACAAAGATGCGAGTTATATTTTGTGGTCGGGTGCGTTGAAAATGTATTTTGTTGTGAGGACAGTCAGGAAAACGCTCTATCAGCGTCCAGCAAAGTTTCCTGAAAGGTTACTATAGAAGCAGAGTATATCAGGATTACGTCATCGGTGTCAAGCGAAAGATTCAACAAGAATCAAGTGAACGATTTCACAGGAGCTAAAAAAGGATACAGAGGAAATGTTGATTGTGAGGCGTTGAGAAGACGCCCCCAACCTCAAAATCTGGGAGAGGGAAGTCAAGGCAGATGCTCTTCTGTTCTCCTGCTCTCTTCTCTTTGCGCCTTCGTATCTCTGTGTAAGGTTTCCCTTTCTCCGCATTTCTCTGTGCCTCTGTGTCTCTTTTTGTTTCAAGACAGGTGGGTAGGTGGATTTATGTCCTTTACGTACAGGCGAGTCCAGGTAAGATCATAGGTGCGGGATACCTCGTTCTTCTGGTATAATCAGGATGTTACGAACGAGCGCGGAGATCGGGTGATCCCGCAGAAAGTCGCCGGTCGCTTTATGTCTGGATTGGTTGTCAAACTTTTTGGGTTTGCTTTGATCTGTGTTTTCATCGTTTACCTGCTCGCTTCCGCCTTCCGCAATTCCCGCCGTCTGGATCACCGAATCAAGGAGTTTAAGAAAGAGCAAGAAGACCTGAAAAACAGCGGCGTCATTCTGAACCCGATGATTGAACTGGCGAACCTCTACAATGAGCAGGAAGAGCCACGACGCACCTCGAAAAAGCCGAGCAAACGGCGTTGAGTTTTGCCCTAAACGCATTTCTTCACATTGGCACACATTGTGCATCTCCTCTAAGGACAGCGTTACTCTCAAATTTTAAGACCGCGCCTCCCATTCTCTCCAGGGGGGCGGTCTCTACCCCGAAATCGTTCGGAAGTTTATAAGAAGGATTTTCACGGAATGCAAGAAGAAACCGGAGCGCAAGAAGAAGTTTCCCTGCGCGACTATCTCGACCTCCTCCGTCGGCGCATAGCGATTATTGTGCAGACCTGCATCGCGGCACTCGTCATCGGATGCGCCGTTGCGATCATGCAAACCCCCGTTTACAAAAGCACCGGGCGATTGCTGGTGACGCCGCCCGTGCAACAAGCCATCATGCGAGATTCGAGCGATCCTATTTCCGCGATTGCCGTTCAGGGCAGTTCACACAACATTGACACGCAACTCGAAGTTTTGATGAACGGCACCTTGCAAGCAAAGGCTTATCAGGCGGCGAACGTTAGCCCCGGCGACCCCAGTGTTCGTGTGAACGTGGGACGTGCCAACGAACTGATTGACATTATTGATCTCAGCGTGGAAGCCGGAAAGCCCACGATTGCGGCGGATGTTGCCAACAACATGATGGACATTTATATTAAAGATGAACGTACAGGACGTACCGGGGACATCACGGACGCCATTACATTTGCAACAACAACCCTTAAAGAAGCCCAGAGTGACTGGGAAAAATCGTCTAAAGCCTTGCAGAAATACAACATTCTGAAAAACAATCCCGACTACGCCAACTCGGTTACATCGGGAGGGGTGCAGATTGGAAATCTCGACGGCAAACAAAACGAGATGCAACAATTGATGGTCGGAAACCAGGCATTCATTGATGAAACCAGAGCCTATCTCGCTAAATTGCCCAAAACGATTGATAAATCCATTCGCACCGAAAATCCCCTGATCAAAACGATTGATGGAGAACTCGTCTCCGCCCGAACCGAATACAAGGCGATCCTCCAAAAACTCAGTGCGGAAAACCCGACGGCTAAAACCGCTCAAGCCCGGATTGAAAACTTCGAACGCGAACGCAAGCAGGCTCCTGTTTTTGTCACGACTACTGAAAAAGCCACCAATCCTGAAATTACGGCGACGGAAATGGAACTTCGTAAGATGGACGCGCAGATGGCTAATCTCAAAGCCTCCATCAAGAAGAACGACGCGCAAAAAGCAGCGATTGTTACCAGACAGATGGCACTCTCGAAAGACACGTTTCGAGTGGCTCAGGTAACTCAGAAAATTAAATCCGCTCAAGCCAATGTGGACAAACTCACCACGCAACTCGCCGACATGAGACTTCGGGAGAAGGCACAGCCCCGTCCTATCCAAATCCTCAGCAAAGCCACAATCAATCCGAGTTATATCCGCCCAAAACGCCCTCTCATCATCTTCATGTCGGGTCTTGCAGGGCTTTTCCTCGGTGTCTGTTTTGCCCTTCTCGCTGAGTTTATGGATGACCGCGTGAATGCTCCCGAAGATGCCCGTCGCCTTCTCGGTGTCCCAGCACTCGGCTACATTCCACGAATCGAAAAGGAAGAGCAACGGCTT